>NZ_JAZKVY010000338.1:0-40590 GCF_036624925.1 Stenotrophomonas sp. A3_2 | reverse complement strand
GCGCGGGGGGGCCGGTGCTCCCCCACGAGCGGGATGACCGCGCGCTGGACGGGCCGTGCGACGCGCCCACGGTGCAGGCGTGGCTGGCGGGCGATCGGTAGGGCCGGCCGGTGGCCGGCAACCCCTCTGTTCCCGGTGATGCCGGCCAGCGGCCGGCACTACCGGAGGCGTGTTATTTCGCGTCGAACTTCACGATCGTGCTGATCGCGGTCTCATCCGGGATGGTCTTGGTATCGGCCCAGTCACCACCGCCGACGCCGAAGTCCAGGCGCTTGACCGTGGCCTTGCCGGTCAGCACCGGCTGGGCGCCCGGCTTCCAGGTGAAGGTGAGGGTGACCGGCTTGCTGACGCCACGCAGCTCGAGGGTGCCATCGGCGGCGAACAGGTCGTTGCCGACCGCGCGGAAGCCTTTGGCGGTGTAGCGCGCAGTGGCGAACTTGCCGACGTTGAAGAAGTCGGCACCCTGCAGGGTCGAGTCGCGGTCGCTGTTGCCACTCTTGGCACCGGCCAGCGGGATCACCACGTCCAGCGAGCCGGCGGCCGGATTGGCCGGGTCGAAGCTGAGCTTGGTGGCGAAGCCCGGGAAGCTGCCGGTGAACACCTCGCCGTCGTACTTGGTCGCGAACACCAGGATCGAGCCGGCGCCGGGGGCCTGCGCATAGTCGGCAGCGAGCGCCGGGGCGGTAGCCAGCATGCCGGCCAGGGCGGCGGCCACGGCGGCCGGAGTGGTCAGTTTCAGGTTCATCGGTCAGTCCTTCTGAGGGGAGGCAAGCCAGCCGCGCGGCAACATGCGGGACAGGGTCGCATCGCGCTGGAACAGGTGGTGGTAGAAGGCGGCACCGGCATGGGCCAGTACCACCGCGATCAAGAGCCAGAAGCCGTATTCGTGGATGGCATGTGACACCGCGACAACCTGCGGGTCGGGTCCGCTCAGCTTGGGCACATCCACCAGGCCGAACCAGCGGAACGGGCGCAGGCCGCTGGCCGAGTCGTACAGCCAGCCCGACAGGGGGATGGCGAACATCAGCACGTACAGCAGCACGTGGGTGGCGCTGGCGATGCGTTCCTGCCAGCTGGGCACGCCCGGCACCGGCTTCGGCGCACCGGCATACAGGCGCCAGCCCAGGCGGAACAGCACCAGCGCCAGCACCGTGATGCCGATCGACTTGTGCGCGGTATAGACCCAGAAATACTTGGGGGTCTTGGGCAGCTCGCCCATGGTCAGGCCGACCACGCCCAGGGCGAGGATCAGCAGTGCGATCAACCAATGCAGGATCTGGCTGACACTCCCCCAGGCGGCGGGGGTGTTCTTGGCGGTCATGAAAGGTCCTCTAGCGGGCCATCTTGGGGTCGGAGTGCGGAACGGGAGCGGGAGTTCCCGGGGCGTCGCTGCGGTCGAGGGTGGCTTCAGCCTCGATCCTCAACTGCACTGCATCACCGATGACGCCTGGCCAGGCGGTGATGCCGAACGCGCGCCGGCTCAGCGTGGTGCTGGCCGAGAAACCGGCGGTGCGTCGGAATGGGGGCAGGGGGTAGCGCTTGATGGCGTTGAGGGTCACGTCCAGCGTGATTTCCTGGCTGACCCCGCGCAGGGTCAGGGTGCCGATCACGTGGGCGCGCCTTGCATCGATCGGTTCGACCCGACTGGAGACGAAGTGTGCCTTCGGGAAGCGCTCACCATCCAGCAGGCTGCGCGCCAGCGTGGCCTGGTTCCATTTGGCATCACCAAGGTCCAATCGCGACACGGGCACCTCGACGTCCAGTGTGGCTTCGCGCCAGTTGTCGGGATCGAACTGCAGGCGTCCTTCACTGCCGGAGACCGTGCCCATCGCCTGCGAGTAACCGGCGTGGTCGATGGTGAACAGCACACGGGTATGCACCGGATCGAGGCGATAGGTATCCGCATCGGCCCAGGCGGGAGCGGTGGCGAGCAGCATCGGCAGCAGGGCCAGGCAGGGACGCATCGATGGCGGGCTCCGGAAGGGGACGTTGCGATCATACGCACAGCCCCCCGCCAACGTTGCGTGCATGGCTGCAACAGTTCGTGGTGGGTCCACCGGTGGAAACAGCCTGTTGCAGCCATGAACCCGGCGCTGTGTGACAATCGGGGCAGGACAGGGGGTTCAGGATGACGAGCGGTTGGCGCCTGTGGCGCCGGGGCATCGCGGGAATGGGGCTGCTGCTGATGGCATTTGCCGCGGCGGCTGCGGCCCCGGACATGGCCGAGACACCGCGGCTGCGCCGTTTCGGTGCCGCCGAAGGCATGCCCTCGCGCATGGTGCTGGCGCTGGCCGAGGATCGCCAGGGCCATGTCTGGGCCGCCACCGATGGTGGCCTGGTGCGCTATGACGGTGGCAACCTGCGGGTGTGGGAACATGATCCGGAGCAGCCGGGCTCGCTGCCCGGCAACGAAATCGAGACCCTGCTGGTCGATCCCCTGGACCGCGTCTGGGTCGGCATCAATGGCAAGGGCGTGGCCCGGCTGGATGCCGACCGCGACCGCTTCAAGACCTTTGATACCGTCAACGGCCCCTGCATGAGCCAGTTCTGGACGCTGGCCTACGCCGAGGATGCACTGTGGATCGGCACCAGCGGCCATGGCGTCTGCCGTTTCGGTGAAGATGGCAGCCTGCGCTTCTTCGAGCATGATCCGGCCCGTCCCGAGGGATTGCCCAGCAATACCATCTACAGCAGCCTGGTCGATGCGCAGGGACGCCTTTGGATCGGCACCGAGGCGGGCATTGCGCGCTGGAACGGGACTGGGTTCGAGGCTGTCGCACCGCGCGAACTGGGGGCGCTGAGCGTGTTGCGCCTGAGCCGCGACCCCGACGGCTCGATCTGGGCCGGCAGCCAGAATGACGGCCTCTACCGTATCGACCCGCAGGACCGGGTCAGTCGTCCACGCTGGGCCGACAGTGCGCGCCTGCGTTCGGCGCTGGTGCTGGCTGATCGCCAGGGCGGTTACTGGGCAGGCACCTCCGATGGCCTGTTGCGTGGAGATGCCAGCATGCTGTGGCGGCTCGATGGCGACCGCGGCAGTGGTTTCCTCACTGCCCAGAGTGGTGTGCTCGATCTGCTGCAGGACCACGAGGGCGGATTGTGGGTGGCGCTGCTGACCCAGGGCCTGGCCTACCTGCCCCCGGACTGGCGCCGGTTTTCGATCTGGAACCAGCTTGACGGCAAGCCACTGGACAGCCAGTACCTGTTGAGTGCAGCCAGCGATGGCCAGAACTACTACGTTGGCTCGGCACATGGCGTGTACCAGCTGGATGCGCAGGGGACCCTGCGGTTGCTGGCCAGCGATCGCGAGATTGGCAGCGGGGCGGTGTGGTCGGTGCTGCCGCGGCCGGACGGGCGCCTGTGGCTGGGGCGTGCCGGCCGCATCAGCGTGTACGACCCGGCCACCGGCGCGTTGCACGATTGGCGTATCGACGGGGGCGCGGACCTGCGCCAGCGCGTCGATCTGATGCGGCAGGCCCCCGATGGCACGGTCTGGCTGTCGGTGATGAACCTCGGCCTGCAGCAACGCAGTGCCGACGGCCGCATACTGCGCAGCTACCCGCTGGAGGATTTCCGCAAGACGGCCGATTCACCGATTGAGCAGATCCGCTTCGATGCCCAGGGCAAGGCCTGGGTGATGGGCGACATGGGGATCTGGCGTGAACAGGCCGGGCGCTTCGAAGCGGTGCCGGGCGTTTCGCGCGGGCTGATCTATGACCTGGTGTGGGTCGATCCGCAGCAGCTGTGGCTGGCCCGGCAAGGTGCGCTCGAGCGCTATCAGTGGGATGGCATGAGCCTGCGCCTGATCCAGCGCATTGATGGCAGTGCGGGCGTGCCGCCGGTGAGCATGGGGGGGCTGGCGTTGGCCGAAGACGGCCGCCTGTGGGCGACCACGCCACGTGGCCTGCTGCGATGGGATCCGAAAGCGCGCCGCCTGCAGCAGTTCAACGAACGCGATGGCCTGCCCGACGCCGAGTTCACCAGCCGGCCGCCGGCGGTGAATGCCGACGGTCGCGTGCTGGCGGTGGCCCAGACCGGCCTGGTCGAGTTCGATGTGAATGCCGCCGATACCACGCTGCCGCCTTCGTCACTGGTGATCGCCGAGGTCCGCGTGCGGCGCGATGATGCCCGTGGCTGGCAACCGCTGCCGACCAGCGGCACGTTGTTGCTGGGGCCGGATGACCGTGACCTGCAGATTGATGCGCGGCTGCTTTCCTATGCCAACCCGCAGGGCAACCGCTACCGCTTCCGGGTTCAGGGCTACGACCAGAACTGGGTGGAGCAGGGCGGTGACGGCCAACGCACGCTGTCGCGGCTGCCGACCGGCAGCTACGTCATTGAAGTCCAGGCGGCGACGGCCAGTGGCGCCTGGACACCTTCGCAGCGGCTGCAGGTAAAGGTTTTGCCACCCTGGTGGCGCAGCGGCATGGCGATCTTCGGCTACCTGCTGATCGGCTCGTTGCTGCTGCTCATCGTGGTGTGGTCGATCCGTGCGCGGCTGCGCCGCCGCCAGCAATGGCAGTTGACCGTGCACAAGCAGCAGCTGGCGGAGCAGGCATCACAGGCCAAGAGCCGGTTCCTGGCCACGCTGGGTCATGAGGTGCGCACGCCGATGACCGGCGTGCTCGGCATGAGCGAACTGCTGCTGGCCACCCCGCTGGATCCAGTGCAGCGCAGCTATGCAGGCTCGATCCAGCAGGCGGGCAGCCACCTGCTGCGGCTGGTCAATGACGCGCTGGATCTGGCCCGCATCGAGGCCGGCCGGCTGGAGCTGGACCTGCGCCCGTTCGATCTGGCCAGCCTGCTCGACCAGGTGCAAGCGTTGATGCAGCCGATGGCAACGCAGCGCAATCTGGAGTTCCGCCGTGGGGACGATCCACCTGGGCCGATCAGCGTCAGTGGCGACGAGATGCGCGTGCGGCAGATCCTGCTCAATCTGCTGGGCAATGCAATCAAGTTCACCGAGCGCGGGCACGTCGGCCTGGCCGTGCGGCTGGAAGACAACGGTGGTGGACTCTGCTTCGAAGTGCATGACACCGGCCCGGGCATCAACGCCGAGCAGCAGGACCGCCTGTTCCATCGCTTCGAACAGGCCGATGGCCCGCGCACCGCGTCGCGCTATGGAGGCAGCGGGCTGGGCCTGGCGATCTGCCAGGAGCTGGCCGTGGCCATGAACGGGCGGATTGAAGTGGACAGCCAGCCGGGCAAGGGCGCCCGCTTCCGGGTATGGCTGCCGCTGCTCTGGAACCGGCAGGCCGCCAATGCGCCGGGCGAATTGCCGGTACTGCCGATGCTGCCGCCACTACGCATCCTGCTGGTGGAGGATGACGCGACCGTGGCCGAGGTCATCGCCGGCCTGCTGCGTGGCCGTGGCCACGACGTGGTGCATGTGCTGCATGGTTTGGGCGCGCTATCGGAGATCGCCACCGATGGCTTTGACGTGGGCCTGCTTGATCTGGATCTGCCGGCGCTGGACGGCACCGCCATCGCCCGGCAGCTGCGCACCATGGGCTATGAACTTCCCTTGGTGGCGGTCACTGCACGGTCCGACGCCTACGCCGAGACCCAGGTCCTGGCGGCTGGGTTCGATGGCTTCCTGCGCAAGCCGGTGACCGGTGACATGCTGGTGACTGCCATTGCCCAGGCGCGCGCAAAACGACAAACCGCCCTTTGAATGCGCCAGCGCCGGGCGTGAACGTCGCGACTTTCGGTTTACCATGCCGACGCCCGTAGTGCGGGAATCATCAGAAGCAGCGTGAGGAGGCAATCGGTGGTGTATCTGCGGGCGGCGATGCTGCTGCTGGTCCTCCTGTGCGGCCTGTCACCCGCTGCGGCGCAGCCGGTGCCACCGAACCCGCGCCAGGTGACGGTGTTCGACGGCTTGCCGTCCAACACCGTGAACCGCATGGCCGAGGATCGTTACGGTTACCTCTGGATCGCGACCAACGACGGCCTGGCCCGCTACGACGGGCGCAACTACCGGATCTGGCGCTCGGAAGACGGCCTGCGCGACAACCGCATCTGGACGGTGCTGGTCGATGCCCGCAACCAGCTCTGGATCGGCACCGAGAACGCCGGCCTTGTACGGATGTCGGCCGATCGCCGCCAGCTGCACTTCTACGACCGCAGCAGCCAGCCGTTGATGGGCACCAACACGGTCTGGAGCCTGGCCACCACGCCGGATGGTTCGGTCTGGTTCGGCACCCACGAAGGTGGTCTGTACCGCCTGGACAACCAGGACCGGTTGCAGCGCTTCCTGCCTGAAGCGAACAACCCGCGCAGCCTGCCGGCGGCATCGGTGCCGTACCTGGCCACCCTGGCTGACGGCAGCCTGTGGATCGGCACCAAGCATGGCGTCGCGCGCTGGACCGGCACGGACTTTGAGCGGGTCGGGGCCGGCATCATTCCCAGCCTGCTGATTAATGGCTTGACGGCCGAATCCGATGGCAGCCTTTGGATCAGCACGATGGCCGGTGCCATGGTGCGCCGTCCCGATGGTCGTTTCGAGGCACCGTCCTGGAAGCTGCCCGAAGGCGAGCAGGTGCTGGGCATGATGCTGCGCGACGAGCAGGGCGGGCACTGGCTGGACACCCGCACCGGCCTCGGCCGGGCGGTCGATGGCCAGTACCAGGCCGTGCCCCTGTACAGCGCGGTGGCACGTGGCCCGGTGCGCCCGAACTGGACAGGTGCCTACGAGGATCGCGAGGGCGGCATCTGGTTGGCCAGCACGAATGCCGGCCTGTGGCACCTGTTGCCGCGCTGGTGGCAGTTCTCGGTGCTGTCGCGGCTGGAGGACGACCCGCGCTCGCTGCGCAATGCCTTCGTGCTGGGCACCAGCCCCTCCAGCAATGGCGGCATCTGGACGGTCGGCAGCCACGGCGCGCTGGACCGCTTCGATCCGAAGACCGGCAGCATCGAACAGCACCGTACCTGGGTCAACGGCATGCACTGGCTGACCTCGGTGCGCGAGGATCGCCGCGGCCAGGTCTGGATCGGTTCCAACGACGCACTGCTGCGCTATGACCCGAAGCGGCGTGATCTGCGCCGCTGGGGCCGGGATGCCGGCGCCGACGCGACCATGGAAGGAGTCATCGAATCCATGATGACCTGTGATGGTGACAGTCTCTGGCTGATGCTGCCGTCGGGGCTTCAGCAACGCGATCTGGATGGGCGCCTGCGGCGCCAACTGGATAATGGCCAGCGTGGATTGCAGCAGGGCCAGCTCAATCTGGACGTGGAATGCGGGCCACAGGACCATATCTGGCTGGCAAGCAGCCGTGGCCTGCTGCAGTGGCTGCCGGAAAGCGAGCGTTTCCAGCCGGTGCCGGGTGCGCCGGCGACCGCGATCCATGCACTGCACGTGGGCACCGATGGCCAGGTCTGGCTGTCCGAAGATGGCCGCCTGTCGCGCTACCGCTGGAGCCAGGGCCGGCTGGAGCGGCAGGCCGTGATCGGTGCAGAGCAGGGCTACCCGGCGATCTCCGCCTCGGGGCTGGTGGTCGATGCGCAGGGGGTTGCGTGGGCAACCAGTGCGCGTGGCCTGGTGCGCATCGGGGCCGACGGCCAGAGTGTGCGCCTGTATGGCGTGCACGATGGCCTGCCGAGCCAGGAATTCCGCGAACACACGCTGGTGATGTCGGCAGACGGTCATCTGGTGGCAGGTACACCGGCCGGTGTGTTGGTGTTCGACCCGAAGCAGGTACGTCCGTCGATGCGGCGTGCGCCGCTGGTGATCGAGCGGGTGGAGGTGCGCCGCAACGAGCAGGTGCTGGACCTCACCCACGACGCGCCGTTGCAGATCGCCGACGGCGACCGCGATCTGCGCATCGTCGCGCGCCTGTTGTCGTTCGCCGATTCGGCGTCCAACACCTATCGTTACCGCTTGGCCGGCTATGACCCGGACTGGGTGGAAGTGGGGCCGGCCGGTGAGCGCTTGTTCTCGCGGCTGGCACCGGGCAGCTATCGGCTGGAAGTGCAGGCGCGGTCGGCTGACCATGTCTGGTCACGTGTGCAGAGCCTGGAATTCCGCGTGCAGCCACCGTGGTGGCGCAGCTTGTCCGGCCTGTTGATGCTTGCCTCGTTCGCGCTGCTGCTGACCAGCTGGTTCGCCTGGCTTTACCGTCGGCGCCTGCAACGTCGCCACGCCTACCAGCTTGCGCTGCACAAGCAGGAACTGGCCGAACAGGCGTCGGCGGCCAAGACCCGCTTCCTGGCCAATCTTGGCCACGAGATACGTACACCGATGACCGGTGTGCTGGGTATGAGCGAGCTGCTGCTGGCCTCGCCGCTGGATCCGCAGCAGCGTGGCTATACACAATCGATCCGCCATGCCGGCGAGCACCTGCTGCATCTGGTCAACGATGCGCTGGACTTGGCGCGGATCGAATCGGGCCGCCTGGAGCTGCAGCACAAGCCGTTCGCACTGGGCAGCCTGCTGCAGGACCTGGCCGCGCTGATGGGGCCGTTGGCGGCGCAGAAGGGCCTGCGTTTCACGCTCGACAACCAGCTGCCCGCCGGCCTGCAGGCCAACGGCGATGCAATGCGGGTACGGCAGATCCTGTTGAACCTGCTCTCGAATGCGGTCAAGTTCACCAGCCGCGGCACCATCACCCTGCACGCCCGTAGCGACGCCGAACTGCGATCGCTGCATTTCGAAGTGCGCGACACCGGCCCGGGCATCAGCCAGGAACAACAGCAGCGCCTTTTCCGCCGCTTCGAGCAGGCCGATGGCGCACGCACCGCTGCACAGTACGGTGGCAGTGGCCTGGGCCTGGCAATCTGCCGCGAACTGGCGCATGCCATGCAAGGGCGGATCCAGGTGGAGAGCCAGCTCGGTCGTGGCACCTGCTTCGGCGTGACGTTGCCGTTGCCGATGGTGGTCGATGCCCATGCCGAGGCAGAGGGTGATACGCACCGCCAGGAAGCGGCCAACATGCCGCCATTGCGGGTACTGCTGGTGGAAGACGACGCGACCGTGGCCGATGTGATACGCGGGCTGCTGAGTGCGCGTGGGCATGAGGTGGTGCATGCAGGCCATGCGCTGGCGGCGCTGCGCGAGATCAGTGCCGGCGATTTCGACGTCGGCCTGCTGGACCTGGACCTGCCGGGCCTGAGCGGTTTCGAACTGGCCCAGCACCTGCGCAACCAGGGCTACATGCTGCCGCTGCTTGCCGTGACCGCGCGCACCGATCCGGACCTGCAGCAGCAGGTGGAAGCGGCCGGCATCGGCGGTTTCCTGCGCAAGCCGGTGACCGGTGAACTGCTGCTGGAAGCGATCGCCAGGGTCATGGGGCGGTAGGGTGCGGCGACAGGGCCTGCGGCCCTGCACCTGCTGCAAGCCGGAGCAACAGCAACAGCCGAAGCAAAAGCTGGCTTCCTGTGGGATGGCGGGGTGGGTCCGGTTACGGGGGACGCTGCAAGTCCCCCTCCGGGGCCCGGCCCAGCCGCTGGCGGCTGTGCGTTCGGGCGCTTGCGAAGCAGTGCTTCGCAAGCAAAGCGCCCTCACCCATGTAAGCTCGGTCGCCGCTTGCTCCTGTGCGCAATCCTGCGCACACGGCAAGACCGGGGTTGGGCGTCCTGCCCAACCCGCCCGAGGCATGCCTCGGGCCCATGCGGCTCACGCCCCCGCAACCGGACCCACCCCGCCTTCGACAGATTCTCGCGAGCTGCCGGCGCCCTGTGTAGAGCCGAGCCATGCTCGGCTCAAATCTCACAGATATCGAAATGTTCGATTTCAATGGACGCTCATCCACGCATGGCGTGGATCTACCCGATCGCGAAAATCTGTCAGAGGTGGGGCGGTGTGGGCTTGCAGGACCGTTGGCGCCATGGATGGCGCCATCGAGCCCCCCATGGGTGAGGGCGCTTTGCTTGCGAAGCACTGCTTCGCAAGCGCCCGAACGCACAGCCGCCAGCGGCTGGGCCGGACCCCGGAGGGGGGTTTACGGCGTGTCCTGCAAGCCCACACCGCCCCGCCATCCCACGGAATGCCTGCTTTTGCTGTTGCTGTTGCCTTGGCTTGAAGCCTCTGCAGGTGCAGGGCCGCAGGCCCTGCCGAACCACCCTCACTCCGCGACGTGCTCGACCTGCCGTGGCTCCGGCTTGGTATCGGGCAGCTGCCAGAAGATCATCGTCGAGGTCAGGGTGATCGCGCCCACACAAAGGAACGTGGCATGCAGCGCGGCGGTCGCGCTGTTGCTGTCCAGGTGGTTACCGAACGCGGCCAGCAGGCTGCCGGCCGCCGCAGCGCCGAAACCGGCGGCGAGCATCATCACCATCGACAGCAGGCTGTTGCCGGAACTGGCGAACTCGCGGTCCAGGTCGCGCAGGGTTACGGTGTTCATCACGGTGAACTGCAGCGAATTGACCGCACCGAAGAACGCCAGCTGCAGCAGGCGCCAGGCCAGGTGCTGGCCCGGTGTCATCAGGATGAAGCTGGCCATCGCCAGGCCCACCAGCACGGTGTTGACCATCAGTACGCGGCGGTAGCCGTAGCGCTCGACCAGCTTTACCGCCAGCTTCTTCGACACCATGCCGGCCGCCGCCACCGGCACCATCATCAGGCCGGCGTTCATCGGGCCCAGGCCCAGGCCGACCTGCAACAGCAACGGGATCAGCATCGGCATGGCGCTGCTGCCGATGCGCGAGAACAGATTGCCGAGGATGCCGATGCGGTAGCTGGGCACACGGAACAGGGCCAGCGAAAACAGCGGCGCGGTGGAGTTGGCGGCGTGCAGCCAGTAACCCACCAGCGCAGCCAGGCCGGCCACGGTCATCAGCATCACCAGCGCATGTGGCGTACCCAGGCCGGAGATGCCGTCCAGCGCCAGCGACAGCACCACCATCGCGAAGGCCAGCATGACGTAGCCGCGCAGGTCGAAGCGGGTGCGATGGCTGGCGTAGTGGTCGGGCATGATCTTCATCGCGGCGATGAAACCGATCACGCCGATCGGCAGGTTGATCAGGAACACCCAGTGCCATGAGGCGATCTCGACCAGCCAGCCGCCCAGCGTGGGGCCGATCAGCGGGCCAACCAGCGCGGGGATGGCGATGAAGCTCATCGCGCGCAGGAAATCCTCGCGTGGCACCGAGCGCATCACCGCCAGCCGGCCGACCGGCAGCAGCATCGCACCGCCGATGCCCTGCAGCACGCGCGCACCGACCAGCTGGTGCAGGTGCTGGGCCAACGCGCAGGCCAGCGAGCCGAGGGTGAACAGGATGATCGCCACCAGGAAGGTGCGCCGGGTGCCATAGCGGTCGGCAATCCAGCCCGAGGCGGGAATGAAGGTGGCCACCGCCAGCGCATAGCTGAACACCACCGACTGCATCTGCAGCGGGCTCTCGCCCAGGCTGGCCGCCATCGCCGGCAACGCCGTGTTGACGATGGTCGAGTCCAGCATCTGCATGAAGATCGCCAGGGACACCAGCCACAGCAGGGGACGCTGGCGGTTGTAGGTCGATGGCGATGTGGACATGGGGTGCGGCCGGTGCAGCGTGGGGGGCCGCCATGATCGCGCACTGCGGGTCACGGCGCGATCAAGGTCGCGCCGTACCTGCATGCGGAATGCTCAGCGTTGGCTGTGCGCGTGCACTGCGTCGACCAGCACCTGTACATGCGCCGGGTCCATGTCCGGCGACATGCCATGGCCGAGGTTGAACACATGGCCCTCGCGCGAACCACCATTGCCAGCGGCATAGGTGTCGAGCACGCGCGCGGCAGCGGCGGCGATCGCATCCGGCGAGGCGTACAGCGTGGTCGGGTCGAGGTTGCCCTGCAGGGCGACGCGGCCGCCGGTGCGGCGCATGGCCTCATCCAGGTCCAGGGTCCAGTCCAGGCCCAGCGCGTCGGCGCCAGTCTGCGACAGTGCTTCCAGGTGCAGGCCGGTGCCCTTGCCGAACAGGATCAGCGGCGTGCGTTCGCTGCCTTGGCCACGGTCCAGGCCTTCGGCGATGCGCTGCAGGTAGCGCAGCGAGAACTCGCGGTACATCGACGGCGACAGCACGCCACCCCAGGTGTCGAACACCTGCAGCGCCTGCGCACCGGCCGCGCGCTGCGCGCCAAGGTAGGCGATCACAGCGTCGGTGGTGACCTCCAGCAGGCGGTGCAGGGCCTGCGGGTGGTTCAGTGCCATGGCCTTGATGCGCGCAAAGTCCTTGCTGCCACCGCCTTCCACCATGTAGCAGGCCAGTGTCCACGGGCTGCCGGAGAAGCCGATCAGCGGCACCTGGCCGTCCAGTTCGCGGCGGATCAGCCGTACCGCATCCATCACGTAGCCCAGGTCCTGTTCCATGTCCGGCACCGCCAGCCGGGCGATGGCGGCTTCGTCACGCACCGGGTGCCGGAACTTCGGGCCTTCGCCTTCGACGAAGTACAGCTCCAGGCCCATCGCATCGGGAATGGTGAGGATGTCCGAGAACAGGATGGCCGCATCCAGCGGGAAGCGGCGCAGCGGCTGCAGGGTGACTTCGCAGGCAATCTCCGGGGTCTTGGCCATGGCCAGGAAGCTGCCGGCCTTGGCCCGGGTCGCGCGGTACTCCGGCAGGTAGCGGCCGGCCTGGCGCATCAGCCAGACAGGGGTGCAGTCCACCGGTTCGCGGCGCAGGGCGCGCAGCAGGCGATCGTTGCGGAGAGGGCTGGTCACGATGGGCATTCCTTGGACGAAAGTTGGCAGCGGCGTCAGTCGCCGTGCGAGAGGATCTGGAAACCGCGATGCAGTTCGGCATCGCGGGCCTTCTCGAAGGCATGGCGGGCTTCGTCGGCCTGCAGGAACAGCTCGCGCCGCAGCTGCGAGCGGCCACCGACGCGACCGCTCTCGCGCAACAGTTCCCAGCCGCCGAACAGGTCCGGCTGCAGGCTCAGGCGCAGGAAGCGCGGTGCCTGCGCGCCGGCGTCGGGATGTTGCAGGTAGACGTGCATGCCGACGATTGTAGCGGGGCCAGAGTGACCCCGGCCGCAACGCGACCGTGCCGGCCGCTGGCCGGCACGGTCGCGCAGCCCGGTCGTGCCGGCTGCTGGCTGGCAATCCTCCCGCGCATCCCGGTAGTGCCGGCCGCTGGCCGGCAATCCCCTCGCGCATCTCGGCTCTACCGGCCCGACAGCACCTTCAGCACCGCCGCCTCATCCACGTCCGGCACCACTTCGGCACGCCCCATGCCGCGCCACAGCACCAGGCGCAGGCGGCCGGCCACGTTCTTCTTGTCCAGGCGCATGCGGCCGAGCAGGGCCTGCGGGTCGAGCCCGGCCGGGATTGCCACCGGCAGGCCCAGGCGTTCCAGCAGTGCCTGCAGGCGCGCGCGGTCGGCATCGTCGGCCAGGCCCAGGTCGGTGGACAGCTTCGCCGCCAGCACCATGCCCACCGCCACCGCCTCGCCATGGTTCAGCGCATCGCGGCCGGGCGCGGAGTAGCCCTGCTCGGTTTCGATGGCATGGCCGAAGGTGTGGCCGAGGTTGAGCAGGGCACGCTCGCCCTTCTCGAATGGATCGCGCTCGACGATGGCGGCCTTGTGCCGGCAGCTGCGCGCGATGGCTTCGGCCAGCGTGGCATCCTCGCCGGCCAGCAGCGCATCGGCATGCTGCTGCAGCCATTCGAAGAACACGGCATCGCCCAGCGCGCCGTACTTCACCACTTCGGCCAGGCCGGCACGCAGCTCGCGCGCTGGCAGGCTGGCCAGCACGCGGGTATCGGCGATGACCGCGCGCGGTGGATGGAAGGCGCCGACCAGGTTCTTGCCGGCGGGAATGTCGACCGCGGTCTTGCCACCGACTGACGAATCGACCATCGCCAGCAGGGTGGTGGGCAGCTGCACGCAGTCCACGCCCCGCATCCAGCAGGCCGCGGCGAAGCCGGCCAGATCACCGACCACGCCGCCGCCCAGCGCGAACACGCAGGCATCGCGGGTGGCGCCGAGCGCAGCCAGCGCTTCGATGGCACGGCCGAATTCGGCCAGCGTCTTGGAGGCTTCGCCGGCGGCCAGCACGTGCTCGCCGACGATCAGGTCGGGGCGTGCGGCCAACAGCGTCTGCTTGGCCGACGCCAGATAGCGCGGAGCCACTTCGCTGTCGCTGAGCAGCAGCACATGGCGGCCGCGCACGTGTGAAACCAGTGCAGCGCCATCGGCCAGGGCACCGGCGCCGATGGTGATGGAGTAGGGGCGATCGCCGCCAACGGCGACCTGCAGCAAGGCGGGGGAAGTCATGTGGTCATGTCCTGGCGCTGCCATTGCGTGGCCAGCTTGACTACCAGTTGGGCAGTCGCGTCGGCAGCGGTATACGGGTCGGTATCGAGCGTGAGGTCGGCCAGTTCTCGGTACAGCGGGTCGCGCTGTGCGGCCAGATCATGCAGCACCTGCTCGCGGTCCGGGCGCTGCAGCAGCGGCCGGCCCTTGTCGCGGGCCAGGCGTTCCAGCTGCGCGGCCACGCCGACCCGCAGGTAGACCACGAAGCCGCGCCGGGCAATCAATGCGCGGTTGTCCGGATCCAGCACCGCTCCGCCGCCGGTGGAGACCAGTTGGCCTCGGCCTTCGAGCACGCGGGCCAAGGCCTGCCGCTCATGGCTGCGGAAGCCGGCTTCGCCGGCGTGCTCGAAAATGGTCGGGATGCTGGCGCCGGCGGCGTCGACGATGGCCTGGTCGACATCGACGAAGTCCAGCGTGAAGCGCTCGGCCAGGCGGCGGCCGATGCAGGTTTTGCCGGCGCCCATCGGGCCGATCAGGATCAGGTTCGGAGCAGGATTCATGCCCTCTGATGCTAACACCTCCGTGCCCTGGCCTTTACGTCCTTCACGTCAGGGTAGGCGTTCCTGCGGGGTTTCCCGCGCCAACCGGAGTACAGGCCATGACGGTCGCCAAGGTCATCGAAATCACCGCCTCCTCGCCGAAGAGCGTGGAGGACGCCGTGCGCAGCGGTCTGAAGAAGGTCTCCGAGACGGTCAAGGGCATCCAGGGCGCCTGGGTGAACGAGACCAAGGTGGTGACCAATGGCAGCGGCGAAATCACCGAATGGCGGGTCAACCTGCGGGTGACCTTCCTGGTGGAATAGGCGCGCTCAGCGCACGTCCTGCACCTGTCGCTGGCCGTCCAGCACCACCACGTGGTCGGCCAGGGCGGGCAGGGCATGCAGCGCCTGGCGGCTGACCCGCTCGTAGTACTGCACGAAGCGCTCCAGCTGTGGCCGGCTCATGCCGTGCCGGCCCGGCTGCGCGGCCTGCAGGTTCTGCTCCTGCTGCCAGCGCCAGCGCGGTACCACCGAGAAATCCGGCGGCTGCAGGAACCACAGGCGGTCGCAGCGCTGCCACAGCGCCGGGTAGTCGCGGGCCAGCACCTGGTTGCACCAGCGCCGCCAGCGACCATCGGCGTCGGCTTCGCGCTCCAGTGCGTTCAACGGGCTGTCCAGCGCGGCGTCATCCTGCGCCGGCGTGCCCAGGAACCAGCCTTCGAACACCAGCAGGTCGAGGGGCTGGTCGATACGCGGCCATTGCGCTTCGTGCACGCGTTCGTCGGCCAGCTTGTCGAAGCGGGGCATCGCCAAACGCTGGCGTGCGGTTACGGCGTCGAGCACCGCGTGGGCCAGCGTCAGGTCGTGGGTGCCCGGCGGGCCGCGCGTGATCAGCAGCGGATGCACCTGGCGGGCCAGCCGCTGCCGCTGTGCGCGGGTCAGGTAGACATCATCGATGGACAGCGTGGCGGCGTTCAGGCCGCGCGACTGGGCGCGCGCCACCACCTGCGCGGCCAGCGTCGATTTGCCGCTCCCCTGCAGGCCGCTGATCGCCAATACTGGAACTGCTGCGCCGCTGCCCAGTGCATCGTCCAGCACCTGTTCGGCCAATGTTTCGGGGAATCCTTTCACCTGGGGCATATACGCAGCAGCGGCCATGCAGCCACAATAGCCCAATCCGTGTGAGAAGAACGCAATCATGAGCGACCTGTACGCAGAAGCCCTGTCCACGTTTGCCGCCCTGTTCGAAGAGGCCAGGCAGAGCCGCGAGGTCGAGCCGAACGCGATGACGGTGGCCACCGCCGATACGCAGGGCCGTCCCTCGGCGCGCACCGTGCTGCTGAAGGCCTTCGACGAGCGCGGCTTCGTCTTCTATACCCACCTGGACAGCCACAAGGGCCGTGAGCTGCAGGCCAATCCGCAGGCCGCGCTGTTGTTCCTGTGGCGCAGCCTGCGCGAGGCCGGCATCCAGGTACGCATCGAGGGCCGTGTCGAGCAGGTCGCCGATGCTGAGGCCGACGCCTATTTCGCCAGCCGCCCGCGCATGAGCCAGATCGGCGCGTGGGCCTCGCAGCAGTCGAAGACGCTGGCAACGCGCGAGGAATTCGATGCGCGCGTGGCCGAGGTCGAAGCGCGCTTCGAAGGCAAGGACGTGCCGCGCCCCGACGGCTGGAGCGGCCTGCGCGTGGTGCCTGACCGCATCGAGTTCTGGTACGGCGCGCAGTTCCGCCTGCACGAACGCTGGTGCTATGAAGCCGGCGCCGAAGGGCGCTGGAGCAAGCGCCTGCTGTATCCGTAAGTCAGGGCGGTGCCGGGGCTGCTGTAGAGCCGAGCCCATGCTCGGCTGTTGTCCCTGCAGAAGCAGCCGAGCATGGGCTCGGCTCTACAGACCCTCCGCGCGCAGCCAGCGCCATAGCGTGGTGCGTGAGACGCCCAGCGCCTGTGCCATGCCCTCGCGGTCATTGCGATGTTCCTGCAGCAATGCTTCCAGCTGCGCACGCGGCGGGCGTTTGCCGTTGCTTTCCAGCGGCAGTGCCGTCGCGCCTTCGCTTGCCAGCTCGGGCGCAAGCTGCAGCAGTCGCGCGGCATCAATCAGCCCTTCACCGGGTTGCCAATGGATGCGTAGTCGATCCACCAGATTGCGCAGTTCGCGCACGTTTCCGGGCCACTGGGCTGCGCTCAGCACCGCCAGTGCATCCTCATCCAATGGCGCGTCGATGCCACGCAGCTGGCGGAAGAAGTGCTGTGCCAGCAGCGGGATGTCCGAACGCCTCGCCCGCAGCGAGGGCAGGGCAATCCGCAGCGCGGCCAGGCGGTAGTAGAGGTCGCGACGGAAACTACCGGTCGCCGCGCGCTGCTCCAGCGACTGCAGGGTGGCGGCCACCACGCGCAGGTCGACCGGCGTCGGTTCGGTGGCACCGACACGCAGCACCTCGCGTTCTTCCAGCACGCGCAGCAGGCGGGTCTGCAGCGGCAGGGGTAGTTCACCAATTTCATCCAGGAACAGCGTGCCGCCGTCTGCGGCCTCGACCAGGCCGACGCGACCACCGCGACGTGCGCCGGTGAAGGCGCCATCGCTGTAGCCGAACAGCTCCGCTTCCAGCAGCGATTCGCTGATGGCGCCGCAGTTCAGCGCCACGAAGCGCCCGCGACGGCCGCTGGCGGCGTGCAGTTGGCGCGCTACCAGTTCCTTGCCGGTGCCGGTTTCGCCGGTGACCAGCACGGTGCTGTCATGCGGTGCGTAGAGCGCGATTTGAGCGCGTACCTGCGCCATCGCGCCGCTGTCGCCGAGCAGTTCGTGCGCGTCGCTGCGCACTGCCGGGCGCCGGCGCGGTGCAGCGCGGTTGCTGCCGGAACGTGCCAGGGTCTGGGTCAGTTCGAGGGCGTGTTCGAACGCCTGCCGTACCGAATCGGCGGAGTACAGCAGCACGCCCGGCAGGCCGGCCTGTTCGGCGTGGTCGATGGCCATGCCGGTACCGACGATCACCTCGATGCCGTTGGCGCGCAGGTCGGCGATGCAGTCGCGCGCGTCCTCGCGGGTGACGAAGCGGCGATGCTCGATATCCAGGCCGAAACTCTGCTGGAAGTTGCTGAACACCGGCACGTCGCTGGCGTGGGTGACCAGGCCGATGCGGCTGGCTATGCGGCGGGCACGGGCCAGCGCTTCCATCAGGTCGAAGCCGTTGGCCTGGATCGGCACCAGTGGCAGCTCCAGCCGCCCGCGTAGCCAGGCGGCATTGGAGCCGCCGGCGATCACTACGTCGCAATGCTCACGGCGCAGGCGTTTGCCGATCACGTCCACGGCTTCCTCGAAGCCGAGGTTGATCTGCTCGATGCGCGCACGGCGGTCGAACTCGGGGATGACGTCGCCGAGCAGGCCGGTCAGGCGCGAAACGCTGACGGTCCAGATCACCGGACGGCCGGGGTCGGCATCGGCGTGGCGCAGCGGGGTGCGGGGCAGGTACATGACGGCAGCAATTGGTCGGAATGTTTCATGATACATCCGTTTCAATGTTCCATATGTTTCACTGTTGCGGGGTGGTCATGTCTGTGAAATCAAAGGCTTGCAGCTTGGCACGGGGCTTGCGCCCTCTGTCCCGTACTTCAACTTGGATCGCCGCATGACCGCTTCCGCCCCTTTCTCCGCCGGTGCCCGCTTCCGTGAGGCGCTGGCTGCCGAATCGCCGTTGCAGGTGATCGGCGCGATCAACGCCAACCACGCCCTGCTGGCCAAGCGCGCCGGCTTCCGCGCCATCTACCTGTCTGGTGGCGGTGTTGCCGCCGGCTCGCTGGGCCTGCCGGATCTGGGCATCAACACCCTGGAAGACGTGCTGGTGGACGTGCGCCGCATCACCGATGTCTGCGACCTGCCGCTGATGGTCGACATCGACACCGGCTTCGGCCCGAGTGCGTTCAACATCGCGCGCACCGTGAAGTCGCTGATCAAGGCAGGCGCGGCCGCCTGCCACATCGAAGACCAGGTTGGCGCCAAGCGCTGCGGTCACCGTCCGGGCAAGGAAATCGTCTCGCAGGGCGAAATGGTGGACCGTGTGAAGGCCGCTGCCGATGCCAAGACCGATCCGGACTTCTTCCTGATCGCGCGTACCGATGCCATCCAGGTGGACGGCGTGGACAAGGCGATCGAGCGCGCCATCGCCTGCGTCGAGGCCGGTGCCGACGGCATCTTCGCCGAGGCCGCCTACGATCTGGACACCTACCGCCGCTTCGTGGACGCGGTGAAGGTGCCGGTGCTGGCCAACATCACCGAATTCGGTGCCACCCCGCTGTTCAGTCGCGATGAACTGGCCTCGGCCGGCGTCGCCATCCAGCTGTTCCCGCTGTCGGCGTTCCGCGCGGCCAACAAGGCGGCCGAGAACGTGTACCAGGCGGTGCGCCGCGATGGCCATCAGCGCAACGTGGTGGAGACCATGCAGACCCGCGAAGAGCTGTACGACCGCATCGGCTATCACGCCTTCGAGCAGCAGCTCGATGCGCTGTTCGCCGCCAAGAAATAAGCAGTACCCTGCACCATCAAGTTTCGGAGGGAAACATGAACGATACGACCGCAACCCCCACCTTCAAGCCGAAGAAGTCCGTCGCCCTGTCCGGCACCGCTGCCGGCAACACCGCGCTGTGCAGCGTGGGCCGCAGCGGCAACGACCTGCACTACCGTGGCTATGACATCCTGGACTTGGCCAACACCAGCGAATTCGAGGAGATCGCCTACCTGCTGGTGCACGGCAAGCTGCCGACCCGCGCCGAGCTGGTTTCGTACAAGGCCAAGCTGAAGTCGCTGCGTGGCATCCCGGCGGCGGTGAAGGCCGCGCTGGAAGAACTGCCGCCGTCGGCACACCCGATGGACGTGATGCGCACTGGTGTCTCCGTGCTCGGCTGCGTGGCGCCGGAGAAGGACGACCACAACCACCCGGGCGCGCGCGACATTGCCGACAAGCTGATGGCCTGCCTCGGCTCGATGCTGCTGTACTGGTACCACTGGAGCCACAACGGCCGTGCCATCGACGTGGAAACCGACGATGACTCGATCGGTGGCCACTTCCTGCACCTGCTGCACGGCGAGAAGCCGCAGGACTCGTGGGTGAAGGCGATGCACACCTCGCTGATCCTGTACGCCGAGCACGAGTTCAACGCCTCGACGTTCACCTGCCGCGTCATCGCCGGCACCGGCAGCGACATGTACAGCGCGATCTGCGGTGGCATCGGCGCGCTGCGCGGTCCCAAGCATGGCGGTGCCAACGAAGTGGCGTTCGAAGTGCAGAAGCGCTACGACAACCCGGATGAAGCCGAGGAAGACATCAAGGCCCGCGTCGAGCGCAAGGAAGTGGTGATCGGCTTCGGCCACCCGGTCTATACCGTGTCCGATCCGCGCAACAAGGTGATCAAGGACGTGGCCCGCGAGCTGTCCGAAGAGCAGTCGAGCATGAAGATGTACGACATCGCCGAGCGCCTGGAATCGGTGATGTGGGACATCAAGAAGATGTTCCCGAACCTGGACTGGTTCAGTGCGGTCAGCTACCACATGATGGGCGTGCCGACCGCGATGTTCACTCCGCTGTTCGTGATCGCCCGCACCGCCGGCTGGAGCGCGCACATCATCGAGCAGCGCATCGACGGCAAGATCATCCGCCCGAGCGCCAATTACATCGGTCCGGAAGACCGCGACTTCGTCGCCATCGACAAGCGCGTCTGATCCACCTGCTGTACTCATCCGGCCGGCCGCGTGCCGGCCGGATGCTTTCGCCGCCGCACCGCCGGCACCCGGCCCGCCCCAAGCATTCCGCCAGCCCATGAATACCGATTACCGCAAGAACCTCCCCGGCAGCGCGCTGGACTATTTCGACGCGCGCGCCGCCGTCGATGCGATCCAGCCCGGCGCCTATGCCACTCTGCCGTACACCTCGCGCGTGCTGGCCGAGAACCTGGTGCGCCGCTGCGATCCGGCCACGCTCGGCGATTCGCTGAAGCAGCTGATCGAGCGCCGTCGCGACCTCGACTTCCCGTGGTTCCCGGCACGCGTGGTGTGCCACGACATCCTCGGCCAGACCGCACTGGTTGACCTGGCCGGCCTGCGCGATGCGATTGCCGACAAGGGCGGTGACCCGGCCAAGGTCAATCCGGTGGTGCCGGTGCAGTTGATCGTCGATCACTCGCTGGCGGTGGAATGCGGTGGCTACGATCCGCAGGCCTTCGAGAAGAACCGCGCCATCGAGGATCGCCGCAACGAAGACCGTTTCCACTTCATCGACTGGACCAAGCAGGCGTTCCAGAACGTGGACGTGATTCCGCCGGGCAACGGCATCATGCACCAGATCAACCTGGAGAAGATGTCGCCGGTGATCTACGTGCAGGACGGCGTGGCCTTCCCCGACACCTGCGTGGGCACCGACAGCCACACCCCGCACGTGGATGCGCTGGGTGTGATCGCCATTGGTGTGGGCGGCCTGGAAGCGGAGAACGTGATGCTCGGTCGTGCCTCGTGGATGCGGCTGCCGGACATCATCGGCGTCGAGCTGACCGGCAGGCCGCAGCCGGGCATCACCGCCACCGACGTGGTGCTGGCGCTGACCGAATTCCTGCGCAGGGAGCGCGTGGTCGGCGCGTACCTTGAATTCTTCGGCGAGGGGGCGGCGGCACTGACCATCGGTGACCGCGCCACCATCTCCAACATGTGCCCCGAATACGGCGCGACCGCCGCGATGTTCTACATCGACGGGCAGACCATCGATTACCTGCGCCTGACCGGCCGCGAGGAATCGCAGGTCGCGCTGGTGGAAAACTATGCGCGCACCACCGGCCTGTGGGCTGACGACCTGGCCACCGCACAGTACGAGCGCGTGCTGCGCTTCGACCTGTCCAGCGTGGTGCGCAACATGGCCGGCCCGTCCAACCCGCACAAGCGCGTGGCGACCGCCGAGCTGGCCGAGCGCGGCATCGCCGACGAGGCCAAGCTGGCAGCGGGCAAGGCCGAGCAGGCGCAGGGCCTGATGCCGGATGGCGCGGTGATCATCGCCGCCATCACCAGCTGCACCAACACCTCCAACCCGCGCAACGTGATCGCTGCCGGCCTGCTGGCACGCAAGGCCAACGAGCGCGGCCTGCTGCGCAAGCCGTGGGTGAAGTCCTCGCTGGCGCCCGGCTCGAAGGCGGTGCAGCTGTACCTGGAAGAGGCCGGACTGCTGCCGGACCTGGAAAAGCTGGGCTTTGGCATCGTCGCCTTCGCCTGCACCACCTGCAACGGCATGAGCGGCGCGCTCGATCCGGCCATCCAACAGGAGATCATCGACCGGGACCTGTACGCCACGGCCGTGCTGTCGGGCAACCGCAACTTCGATGGCCGCATCCACCCGTATGCGAAGCAGGCGTTCCTGGCGTCGCCGCCGCTGGTGATCGCCTATGCCATCGCCGGCACCGTGCGCTTTGACATCGAGAAGGACGTGCTGGGCGTGGACGCCGACGGCAACGAGGTGCGCCTGAAGGACATCTGGCCGAGCGACGCCGAGATCGACGCCGTGGTCAAGGCCTCGGTGAAGCCGGAGCAGTTCCGCCGCGTCTACAACCCGATGTTCAATGTGCGCGTGGAGCACGGTGCCGCAGTCAGCCCGCTGTACGAGTGGCGCCCGCAGAGCACCTATATCCGTCGCCCGCCGTACTGGGAGGGCGCACTGGCCGGTGAGCGCACGCTGTCGGGCATGCGCGCGCTGGCGGTGCTGCCGGACAACATCACCACCGACCACCTGTCGCCGTCCAACGCGATCCTGGCGTCCAGTGCCGCCGGTGAATACCTGGCGAAAATGGGCCTGCCCGAAGAGGACTTCAATTCCTACGCGACCCACCGCGGCGACCACCTGACCGCGCAGCGCGCCACCTTCGCCAACCCGAAGCTGTTCAACGAGATGGTGCGCAACGACGACGGCAGCGTGAAGCAGGGTTCGCTGGCGCGCGTGGAGCCGGAAGGCAAGGTGATGCGCATGTGGGAGGCGATCGAAACCTACATGGAGCGCAAGCAGCCGCTGATCATCATCGCCGGTGCCGACTATGGCCAGGGCAGCTCGCGTGACTGGGCCGCCAAGGGCGTGCGCCTGGCCGGTGTGGAAGCGATCGTGGCCGAAGGCTTCGAACGCATCCACCGCACCAACCTGATCGGCATGGGCGTGCTGCCACTGGAGTTCAAGCCGGGCACCACCCGCCTGACCCTGGGCATCGACGGTACCGAGACCTTCGACGTGATCGGCGAGCGCACCCCGCGCGCCGACCTGACCCTGGTCATCCACCGCCGCGACGGCCAGGATGTGATCGTGCCAGTGACCTGCCGCCTGGACAGCGACGAGGAAGTGGCGATCTACGAAGCCGGTGGCGTGCTGCAGCGCTTCGCCCAAGACTTCCTGGAAGGGGCCAAGGTGGCGTGATACCGGCCTGAATGCCTGCCCCCGGAGGCCGGGGGCGGGCTTGTCCGACACCCGGGCAGGGCGCACACTGACTTGGCAAAAACTGCCAATGGAGAGTCTCATGGCCACCATGAACATTTCGCTGACCGACCCGCTCAAGCAGTTCGTGGACGAGGAAGTGCGTGAAGGCGGCTACTCCAGTACGTCGGACTACGTGCGTGACCTGATCCGCCAGCGCCAGCGCAGCAAGGCCGAAGAGCTGCTCAAGCAGTTGATAGCCGAGGGGCTGGCTTCTGGTCCAGGCGTTGCGGTGACGGCCGACACATTCGAGCGCATGCGTCGCGAACTGACCGAAAGGTTGGAGCGTGAAGGCGATTGAATGGCGGCCAAGGGCCGAAGCCGACGCAGCCGATGCCGCGCTGTGGTTTGCACGGCAGGGTGGGCTGGTACTGGGTCGGCGCTTTCTCGCCGAGTTGGAGACCACGCTTCAACGCATCGCCGTGTTTCCAGGCTCGGGTTCCACCCGGCACGCCGACCTCGCAGCACAGCTGCCGGTGCCGTTGCGGTTCATGCTGGTTCCGGGCTTCGAACGCTACCTCGTCTATTACCTCGATCTACCGGACCGCGTGGACATCATGCGTGTGTGGTGCGTTGATCGTGGTCTTGACGCACTGATGCAAGACATTTCCTGAAATTCAAACGCGTGGATTCGACGATGACCTTCCTCCCGCAACTCCGTATTCCCGCCACCTACATGCGCGGCGGCACCAGCAAGGGCGTGTTCTTCCGCCTGCAGGACCTGCCCGAAGCCGCTCAGGTGCCGGGC
Organism: Stenotrophomonas sp. A3_2; assembly: GCF_036624925.1. Taxonomy (NCBI): domain Bacteria; kingdom Pseudomonadati; phylum Pseudomonadota; class Gammaproteobacteria; order Lysobacterales; family Lysobacteraceae; genus Stenotrophomonas; species Stenotrophomonas sp. A3_2. Next base: position 16,649 of record NZ_JAZKVY010000338.1, on the reverse strand, counting down.
GCCGCGCGCGATGCGCTGCTGATGCGCGTGATCGGCTCGCCCGATCCGTATGGCAAGCAGACCGATGGCATGGGCGGCGCCACCTCCAGCACCAGCAAGTGCGTGATCATCTCCACCGCCTCGGTGCCGGACCACGACGTGGACTACCTGTACGGCCAGGTCTCGATCGACACCGCCTTCGTCGACTGGAGCGGCAACTGCGGCAACCTCAGTACTGCAGTGGGTCCGTTCGCGATCGCCAATGGGCTGATCGATCCGGCCCGGGTGCCGCGCGATGGCCTGTGCACCGTACGCATCTGGCAGGCCAACATCGGCAAGACCATCATCGCCCACGTGCCGATGCGCGATGGCGAAGTGCAGGAGACCGGCGATTTCGAGCTGGATGGCGTGACCTTCCCGGCGGCCGAGATCCAGCTGGAATTCATCGATCCTTCTGATGACGGCGATGCGGGCGCGATGTTCCCGACCGGCAATCTCGTCGATACCCTGGAGGTGCCCGGCGTGGGCAGCTTCGAGGTGACCATGATCACGGCCGGCATTCCGACCATCTTCCTCAATGCGGCCGACCTGGGCTACACCGGCACCGAGCTGCAGCCTGCAATCAACGAAGACAAGGCGGCGCTGCAGAAATTCGAGGCCATTCGTGCTTACGGCGCGCTGCGCATGGGCCTGATCCCGAAACTGGAAGACGCCGCGACCCGCCAGCACACGCCGAAGGTGGCATTCGTTGCACCGGCTCAGGACTACGTGTCGTCCAGTGGCAAGGCGATTCCGGCGTCGGCCATCGACCTGCATGCGCGCGCGTTGTCGATGGGCAAGCTGCATCACGCGATGATGGGTACCGCCGCCGTAGCGATCGGTACCGCCGCGGCGATTCCGGGCACGCTGGTCAATCGCGCCGCCGGTGGCGGCGAACGCGAAGCGGTGACCTTCGGTCATCCCTCGGGCACGTTGCGCGTGGGTGCGCAGGCAGGTCTCGTTGACGGCCAGTGGACAGTGACCAAGGCCATCATGAGCCGCAGCGCCCGCGTGCTGATGGAAGGCAAAGTGCGGGTGCCGGCCGAGTGATGCGTTGGTAAACGCCAACCAAGGTTGGCGACTACCGGGCCGCAGAGATCGATTGCTTTGGTAGATGCCAACCTTGGTTGGCATGGTGCACGGGCAACCGTGCACCGCAACGAGGAGATCGACGATGTCCGACAGCCACACCCCATCCAACGAGCGTGCAGCGTGGGATGCGCTGCTGGTGGACATCGTCGATTACGTGCGCGACGTACGCATCGACTCACCGCTGGCGTTCCAGACCGCGCATCACTGCCTGCTTGATACGCTGGGCTGCGGCCTGGAAGCGCTGTCCTTCCCGGCCTGCAGCAAGCTGCTCGGTCCACTGGTGCCGGGCATCAGCGTGGTCAACGGCGCGCGCGTGCCGGGTACGCACTACGTGCTGGACCCGGTGCAGGCCGCCTTCAACCTCGGCGCAATGGTGCGCTGGCTGGATTTCAACGACACCTGGCTGGCTGCCGAGTGGGGCCATCCTTCCGACAATCTCGGCGGCATCCTGGCTGTTTGCGACTGGCTGGGGCGCAACGCGCAGGCCCTGCGCCGCCCGCCGCCGACCGTGCACGACGTGCTGCTGGCGATGATCAAGGCGCACGAGATCCAGGGCGTGCTGGCGCTGCAGAACTCCTTCAACCGGGTCGGGCTGGACCACGTGGTGCTGGTCAAGGTGGCCACCACGGCCGTGGTCGCGCAGTTGCTCGGGCTGGACCGCGAGCGCATGCTCAATGCGCTGTCGCTGGCCTGGGTCGATGGCCAAGCGCTGCGCACCTACCGGCACGCGCCCAACACCGGCTCGCGCAAGAGCTGGGCCGCTGGCGATGCGACCAGTCGTGGCGTGCGTCTGGCGCTGATGGCAGCCAGCGGCGAGATGGGCTATCCCAGTGTGTTGAGCGCGCCGACCTGGGGTTTTGAAGCGGTATCGATGCATGGCGAGGCGCTGACGCTGGCGCGACCGCTGGGCAGCTACGTGATGGAGAACGTGCTGTTCAAGATCAGCTACCCGGCCGAGTTCCATGGCCAGACCGCGGTGGAGGCGGCGATCACGCTGCACCAGCAGTTGCGTGCGATGGGGCGTCGGGTCGAGGACATCGCGCATATTGCGATCAGGACCCAGGAAGCCTGCATCCGCATCATCGACAAGCAGGGCCCACTGCATAACCCGGCCGACCGCGACCACTGCGTGCAGTACATGGTCGCCATCGCGCTGCTGCACGGGCGGTTGACGGCCGAGGATTACGAGGACGACGTTGCCGCCGACCCGCGCATCGACGCACTGCGCGCGAAGATGGCCTGTCATGAGGATCCGCAGCTCAGCGCCGATTACCTGGACCCTGAGAAGCGCAGCATCGCCAACGGCCTGAGCGTGCGCTTCACCGATGGCACCGCGCTGCCGGAGGTGCTGGTGGAGTACCCGCTGGGCCACGCGCGCCGTCGCGAGGAAGGCATTCCGCTGCTGATGGACAAGTTCCGCCGGCACCTGGCCCACCGCTTCCCGACAGTCCAGCAGCAGCGCATCTGGGCCGCTTCACTGGACCCGGTGGCGCTGGCCGCGATGCCGGTGACCGACTACGTGGACCTGTACCTGCCGGGGTAGTTTGATCGGTAGTGCCGGCCGCTGGCCGGCAATCCCATCCAACCTGCCATGCCGGTTGCCGGCCAGCGGCCGGCACCACCCGCACCCGCGGCAATTGCCGAAATCGCGTCAACACCTTGACGCGGCCTGCCTATAATGGCCACCTCGATCAAGGAGTGACGACATGAGCGGTCCGGCACGGCGGAAGCGGTGGGGATGGGCGGCGGCGGTACTGGCAGGAGGCCTGTTGCTGGGCCTGGCCGGCTGCCGCAACGACAGCGGGCAGTTGCCCAAGGCCAGTGGCGAGGCGATCACCACCAAGGCCGAGCAGGTGAAGGAATTCACCCTTCTGCGCGCCTACCCGGACCAGAAGAATGACGGCCTGTCGCTGGCGCTGGAGTTCTCGCGCCCGCTGGTCGGCACCCAGGATTTCGACACGCTGGTGCGCTTCGAGGAGAAGGTCGGCACCGACGACAGCAGCTGGACGCTGTCCGATGACGGCCTGACCCTGCGCTACCCGTTCGTCGAGGCCGGCAAGGAATTCAGCCTGGTGGTCTCGCCGGACCTGCTGGCCGCCGATGGCAGCCGACTGGGCAAGGAACTGAAGCAGAAGGTGTTCAGCGGCGAGCTGAAGCCGGTGGTTGGGTTCGCCTCGCAGGGCAGCGTGCTGCCGGCCAAGGACAGCCGTGGCCTGCCGGTGGTCTCGGTGAACGTGCCGGAAGTGGACGTCGAGTTCCTGCGCGTGCGCGAGAAGGACCTGCCGACCTTCTTCAGCCAGTACCAGCGCGGTGGCCGCCGTGGCAGCTGGGAGCTCAGCAGCGACTACGAGCGCAGCCCGATCAACAAGCTGGCCGAGCCGGTCTACGTCAACCGCTTCATCCTTGGCGGCAAGCAGAACGAGCGGGTGCTGACCTACCTGCCGACCCAGGACATCAAGGAACTGCAGGAGCCGGGCCTGTACTTCGCACTGCTCAAGCGCACCGGCGACTATGAGGGCGAATTCGATACCGCGTTCTTCTCGGTCAGTGACATCGGCCTGCACACCCGCGCCTACAAGGACAAGCTGTTCGTGCATACCGCCGGTCTCAAGGACGGCGCGCCGCTGAAGGGCATCGACCTGCGCGTGCTCGACGCCAAGGGCGAGGTGGTGCTGAAGGGCAGCACCGACGGCAACGGCAATGCGCTGCTGAACTACACCCTGGATGCCACCCACGTGCTGGTCGCCAGCAGCGGCAAGGACACCAGCTTCCTGCCGTTCAACCAGCCAGCGCTGGACCTGAGCGAATTCGCCGTGGCCGGCCGCGACAACGCATGGTTCGATGTCTATGCCTGGTCCGGCCGCGACCTGTACCGCCCGGGCGAGACCGTGCGCCTGTCCGCGCTGCTGCGTGACAACGATGGCAAGCCGGTCAAGGCGCAACCGGTGTTCCTGCGCCTGAAGCAGCCCGACGGCAAGACGTTCCGCGAGACCCGCCTGCAGCCGGGTGACCAGGGCTACATCAATTTCGAGCAGGTGATCCCCGCCGAGGCGCCGACCGGGCGCTGGCAGGTCGAGTTCCGCACCGACCCGGCCGGCAAGGAAGCGATCCAGGGCATGACCCTGCGCATCGAGGAGTTCCTGCCCGAGCGCATGAAACTGGACCTGGACAGCGCGCAGAAGACGCTGAAGCCGGGTGAGGACCTGCGCCTGCAGGCCAATGGTGCCTATCTGTACGGGGCACCGGCCGATGGCAACCGCTTCACCGCGCGCATGGCGGTGGCCGCCGAGCAGCAGCCGGTGGAAGGCCTGCCGGGCTACTTCTTCGGTGACCCGACCCTGCAGCTGCCGCGCGAAGCCAAGGACGTGATCGACACCACGCTGCCGGCCAACGGCCAGCTGCGCGAGGACGTGGCATTGCCGGAAGAGGCGGCCAAGGCCAAGGCACCGATTGCCGTGGTGCTGTCCGGCAGCCTGTATGAAACCGGTGGCCGCACGGTCACCCGTACCCTGAAGCGGGTGATGTGGCCGGCCAATGCGCTGGTCGGCGTGCGCCCGCTGTTCAACCCCGAGGACGGTGCCGACTCCAACGGCAACGCGCGCTTCGAGCTGATGCGCGTGGATGCCACCGGCGCGCCTCAGCCGGCCAAGGGCCTGAAGATCACCCTGGTGCGGGAACTGCGCGACTACCACTGGACCTTCAACGACAACCGTTGGGACTACGATTTCACCCGCCGTTTCGAGAACAAGGAAACGCGCACCGTCGATGCCGGCGGCAGCGCGGTCGCCTTCGATTTCCCGGTGGAGTGGGGCGAGTACCGCGTGGACGTGTTCGATCCGTCCACCGGCCTGACCAGCCGCTACCCGTTCCGCGCCGGCTGGAGCTGGGGCGATGACAACCGCGGCCTGGACGCGCGCCCGGACAAGGTCAAGCTGGGCCTGGACAAGACCGGCTACAAGGCCGGCGACACCCTGGAAGTGACGGTGACCCCGCCGCATGCCGGCAAGGGCATCCTGATGGTCGAGACCGACCGCATGCTGTACGTGCAGGACATCGAGGCCAAGCCGGGTTCGACCTTCAAGATTCCGGTCACCGCTGACTGGGAACGCCACGACGTCTACATCACCGCGCTGGTGTTCCGTGGCGGCAGTGCGCCGAGCAAGATCACTCCGGCCCGTGCCGTGGGTGTGGTGCATGTGCCGATGGACCGCAAGGGCCGCACCGTGGCCGTCGGCCTGGCCGCGCCCAAGCAGATGCGCCCGGAGCAGGACCTGCCGGTGACGGTCAGCGCACCACAGTTGGCCGGCAAGATGGCGCACGTCACCGTCTCGGCGGTGGACGTGGGCATCCTCAACATCACCCGTTTCCCGGTGCCCGACGCCGGCGCGCACTTCTTCGCCCAGCGTCGCCTCGGCATCGATGCCTATGACATCTACAGCCGGGTGATCGAGAGCTTCGATGGTGGCAGCGGCAAGCTGAAGTTCGGTGGCGACATGGCACTGCAGGCATTGCCGCAGGCCAAGCGCCCGACCGCGCGCGTGCAGACCGTGGACCTGTTCTCCGGCCCGGTGCAGCTCGATGCCAAGGGCAATGCCCGCATCCGCCTGAAGGTGCCGGATTTCAACGGCACCCTGCGGGTGTCGGCGCTGGTCTACAGCGATGACCAGTACGGCAAGCGCGACGTGGAAACCATAGTACGCGCGCCGATCCTGGCCGAAGCCAGCATGCCGCGCGTCCTGGCCCCGGGCGACCGCAGCACCTTGACCCTGGACGTGCAGAACTTCACCGGCAAGCCGGGGCAGTTCAACGTGAAGGTGGAAAGCGAGGGCCCGTTGAACTTGGGTGAGGGCAGCCGCAGCGTGCAGTTGCATGCCGATGCCAAGACCACGCTGAGTTTCCCGCTGTCCGCGCGTGAGGGCCACAGCGTAGCCAAGGTGCGGGTGCGGGTGGACGGCAACGGCTTCAAGGCCGATCGCCGTTACGACCTGCCGGTGCGTGCGGCGTGGCCGCAGGTGCTGCGCTCGCAGGTGCGCACGCTTGATCCGTTGGCCGCGGTCAGCCTCGACAACAGCCTGACCGATGGCCTGATGGCCGAGTCGGTCAATGCCCGCCTGCTGGTCAGCCCGCTGCCGCCGATTCCGTTCGCCAGTGCACTGCAGGGCGCGCTGAATTATCCATATGGCTGTGCCGAGCAGACCACCAGCAAGGGTTACGCGGCGCTGATCCTGGACCAGGCGACGTCGTCGATGCTCGGTGCCGACGGCCTGGATGCCAAGACCCGTCGCGAGCGCATGGAAGGTGCGTTCGGTCGCCTGGCGTCGATGCAGGTGGCCAACGGCAACTTCTCGATGTGGGGTGACGACGGCTACGTGAACCCGTGGCTGACCCCGTACATCGCCGAGTTCCTGCTCGACGCCAAGGATGCCGGTTTCGCGGTGCCCGACAACGTGCTGCAGAAGGCGCTCAACCGGCTTAGCGAGGATCTGCTGTCCGGCGGCAACCAGTTCTACGGCCAGGACGACCGCGAGAAGCTGAAGTTCGCCAACCAGGCCTATTCGGGCTACGTGCTGGCCCGGGTCAACCGTGCACCGCTCGGTACCCTGCGCACGCTGTACGACAACGAGCGCAGCAAGGCGGTGGGCGGCCTGTCGCTGGTCCATCTGGGCGTGGCGTTGTCGCTGCAGGGCGATGCCAAGCGTGGCCAGGCCGCGCTGGCGGCGGCCTTCGCCAAGTCCAGCAGCGAGCGCCCGTCGTACTTCGGCGACTACGGCAGTGCGATCCGCGATGACGCGCTGATGATCGCGCTGACCCACGAGAACAAGCTGGCCAAGCCCGCCTGGGACGCACGTGCGGTCGATCTCGGCCGTGGCCTGGATGCCCGTCGCAATGCCGGCTGGATGTGGCTGAGCACGCAGGAACAGGTGGCGATTGCACGTCTTGGCAAGGCGCTCGCCGCCAACCAGAAGGCGCTGGTGGCCGGAGAGCTGGTGATCGGTGGCAACACCGAAGCCATCGGCGAGCGCAAGCTGTTCGGCCGCAACTTCAGCGCCAGTGAGCTGGCCAGCGGTGTGCGCTTCACTCCGCAGGGGCAGCCGCCGATGTTCGCCAGCATCGACGTGGCCGGCATCCCGCGCAGCGCACCGGCGCCGGACAACAGCGTGCTGGGTATTGAACGGAGCTACTTCGGTACCGATGGCAAACCGTGGTCGCCGCGACCTCTGAAGGAAGGCGAAGCACTGATCGTGCGCGTCACCGTCACCGCCGACACCACGATGCCCGATGCGCTGCTGACCGACCTGCTGCCGGCGGGCCTGGAGATCGAGAACTTCAACCTGGGCGACGCCAAGCAGTGGGCCGATGTGGTGGTCGATGGCATCACCATCAGCGACCGCGGTGAAGCGGCCGATACCAAGCACGAGGAGTTCCGCGACGACCGCTACGTGGCTGCGCTGAAGCTCTCGCGTGGCAGCAAGGCCAACGTGTTCTACCTGGTGCGCGCGGTGACCCCGGGTACCTACTCGGTGCCGCCACCGCTGGTGGAGGACATGTACCGGCCGCAGCTGCGCGGCGTTGGCCGCAGCAACCCGACCACGATCACGGTGGTACAGCCGTGACCGCGCGGACGGGCCGCGACGGCGCGGCCCGTCCTGCTGGCAACCTGCAATGAAGAACAGGATGACGACCCGGCTGGCAGCCCTGCGCCGCCGGCTGCAGCCTCTGTGGCCGTGGCTGCGCTGGGGCATGTCCGCCACGCTGGCGCTGCTGCTGGTGCTGGATTTCGCCTTCCCGCCCCCGCTGCCGAAGCAGCGCGAAACCAGCACTCTGGTGGTGGCCGCCGACGGCACGCCACTGCGTGCGTTCGCCGATGCCGAGGGCGTGTGGCGTTATCCTGCCTCGATCGACAGCGTCTCGCCGCTGTACCTGCAGGCGTTGCTGACCTACGAAGACCGCTGGTTCTGGCGCCATCCGGGGATCAACCCGGTGGCGATGCTGCGTGCCAGCGGCCAGCTGCTGCGCGGCGGCCGCATCGTGTCCGGCGGTTCGACCCTGACCATGCAGGTGGCGCGCATTCTCGACCCGCACTCGCGCACGCCTTGGGGCAAACTCAAGCAGATGCTGCGCGCGGTGCAGCTGGAAGTGCATCTGAGCAAGCAGCAGATCCTGGCCCTGTATCTGGAGCGCGCGCCCTACGGCGGCACCATCGAGGGCGTGGAAGCGGCCAGCTGGGCCTATCTGGGCAAGCCGGCGGCGCAGCTGTCGCATGCCGAGGCCGCGTTGCTGGCGGTGCTGCCGCAGGCGCCAAGCCGGCTGCGCCCGGACCGCCATCCGGAAGCGGCGCAGAAGGCGCGCGACAAGGTGCTGTCACGCATGGCCGAACTGGGTGCGTGGACGCCGGAGGAAGTGGAGGACGCGCGCATCGAGAACGTGGTGGCGCGCTCGCTGCGGCCGCCGCTGCATGCGGCACTGCTGGCGCAGCGACTGCATTCAGCGCAGCCGGGCAAAGCGCGCATCCAGAGCAGCATTGATATCGGCCTGCAGCGCACGCTGGAAGAGCGCGTGGCCAGCTACTTCTCGACGCTGCCAGAACGCACCTCGGCCGCCCTGCTGGTGGTCGACAACCAGACCCTGCAGGCACGTGCCTATGTGGGCACCCTGTCCTTCGGCGACCGCCAGCGGCTCGGCCACGTGGACATGGTGCAGGCCTGGCGCTCGCCGGGCTCCACGCTCAAGCCGTTCCTGTATGCGATGGCGCTGGATGATGGCCTGATCCATTCGGAAAGCCTGCTGGTGGATGCGCCGCAGAGTTTCGGCAGCTACCGCCCCGGCAACTTCGACATGGCCTTCAACGGGCCGATCGGCGCGTCCAGCGCTTTGCGGTTGTCACTGAACGTGCCCTCGGTGGACCTGCTGCAGCGGGTCGGCGCCGCGCGCTTCGCTGCACGTCTGTCGCACGCGGGCATCCAGCTGCGCTTCCCGCCAGGCAGTACGCCCAATCTGTCGCTGATCCTGGGCGGCACCGGCGCGCGGTTGGAAAACCTGGTCGGCGCGTTCGCCGCGCTCAACCGCAACGGCATCGCCGGGCGCGTGCGCTACACCGATGACGAGCCGATGATCGAGCGGCGCCTCGCTTCGCCCGGCGCCAGCTGGATCGTGCGCGAGATGCTGGAATCGAATCCGCGGCCGGGGTACAGCGTCGGGACGTTCGATGTCGGTGGCCGCCCGCGCGTGGCGTGGAAGACCGGCACCAGCTACGGGTACCGCGATGCGTGGGCGATTGGCAGCACCCGCCACTACACCGTGGGCGTGTGGGTGGGCCGGCCGGACGGCACACCGCTACCGGGCCAGTACGGCGCGGTGACCGCGCTGCCGCTGATGTTCGAGGTGGTGGACAGCCTGCCGCGCCAGCGCGGTGACTCGGCCGCTGCGCCGATGCCGGCCAGCGTCAGCCAAGAAGACATCTGCTGGCCGACTGGTGAGCGTGCCGAAGGCCTGCCTGCTGCGCTCTGCCAGCGGCTGATGCCAGCCTATCTGCTGGAAGGCGCGGCACCACCGACCTTCCCCGAGCGCGAAGCACGGCGCTGGCAACCAGGTCGGCAGCGCTACCTTGCCGATGCGCGTACCGGTCTGCGCGTGTCAGCCGATTGCCGCTTGCCGCACGAAGAAGTCGCGCGCGAGATCGCGCGCTGGCCAGCGTTGCTGTCGCCATGGCTGTCCAAGGCCACGCGCGAAGCCTCGCAGCTCCCGGCGCTGTCGCCGGACTGCCGTGATGATGGCCGCGAGGCCAGCGTTGCGCTGCACATCGATGGGCTCAACGATGGCGCCACGCTGGCGCGCGCGCCGAATTCGGAACATGGCGTACGCCTGCAGCTGCGCGCGCTGGGCAGCGAGCAGGCGGTGGAGTGGCTGCTGGATGGACGCTGGATTGCACAGACCCACGGCGCGCAGCTGATGCAGCGAGAGTTCGCCGAACCCGGCACGCACACCCTGACCGCGTTGGCAGCCGACGGCGCCTGGACGCAGGTGCGGTTCAACGTCCTGCGCTAGATGCCGACCTTGGATGGCACTTCCCGCATGTCGTCATGCTGTTGTAGAGCCGAGCCCATGCTCGGCTGCTCCTGCGACGTGCGTGCAGCGGTCAGCCGAGCATGGGCTCGGTTCTACAACGCCGTAGATGGCAGCGATCGCGTGGCGTAGCGATTACTCCCCGATCCACCCGTCCAGCAGGTCGGCGAACTCGTCGGCATGTTCTTCCTCCTGCGCCAGGATCTCTTCAAGGATGCGCTTGGTGGTGGTATCGCGGTCACCGATGAAGTTGATCATCTCGCGATAGCTGTCGATGGCGATGCGCTCGGCCACCAGGTTCTCGCGCACCATGTCGCGCAGGTCGCTGCCTTCCTTGTATACGGCGTGCGAACGCGCGGTCAGCGTATCCGGGTTGAGATCCGGCTCGCCGCCCAGCTGGACGATGCGCTCGGCCAGCTTGCCGGCATGCGCCTGCTCCTGCTGTGCATGCTCGAGGAACTCGGCTTTCACCGCGTCGGCCAGCATGCCCTTGGCCATGAAGTAGTGCCGGTAGTAGCGCAGAACGCAGACGTACTCGGTGGCCAGTGCGTCGTTGAGCAGCTTGATCACCACCTCGCGGTCAGCGCTGTAGCTGTCGGTGATCGCACCATCTTCGATGTTGCGCCGGGCGCGTTCGCGCAGGGTCTTGCGGTCGCTGATGCCGGCAATTTCCGCGGCGGGCTTGCTGGCTTTGGCTGGCTGCGTGGACATGGCTGGCCGTTTCCTTCTGCGGTGGGGAATCAGGTGGGGAGATGCTCCAGCACGTACTCGGCCGAAGACACTTCGAACTGGCCGGGCTGTTCAACCCAGGCCTCTCGAACTACGCCGTCGTCGACGTACAGGGCAAAACGACGCGAGCGGATTCCCATGCCCGACGCGCTCGCATCAAGCTCCAGACCCAAGGCGCGGGTCAGCTCGGCATTGCCGTCGGACAGCATCAGAAGGCCGTCGGGCACGCTCTGGTCGGCGGCCCAGGCCTTCATCACGAACGGGTCGTTGACGGCCATGCAGTAGACGTCGATGCCGCGCTGGCGGAAGGCCTCGAACTTTTCGACGTAGCCGGGAAGGTGACGTGCCGAGCACGTCGGGGTGAACGCGCCGGGCACGGCGAACAGCACCACCTTGCGCGCATCGAACAACGAATGCGTATCAAGCGTTTCAATGCCCTCGCGGATGCGCTTGAGGGTCACTTCCGGAATGCGGTCGCCGACATGGATGGTCATGGGAACTCCTTGCTGGGGCAGGCTAGTGGGCCGGATGGGAGAGGGGCGTCAAGACATTGGAAACCCGGTGTGCAGGCTCCATCTTCCGGCTTTGTGGCAGGGGCTTCCAGCCACAGCGTGGCGCACGGGGATGGCAGCCGCATTGCGCAGGATCAGTCGGCCTCACCGGGGCCGCACGAGGGGCGGCGTAGCCTCGCAGGCGCGTAGAATGAACCCGGGGCGGCGCCACCAGCGCGGCCGAAGCGAATCGAGGTAGCTGGATGGAATTCAAGGATTACTACGCCACCCTGGGGGTGGAACCGAGCGCGGGCGAGGCGGAGATCAAGACCGCCTACCGCCGGCTGGCACGCAAGTACCACCCGGACGTCAGCAAGGAGGCCGGGGCCGAAGACAAGTTCAAGGCGGTCAACGAGGCCTACGAGGCGCTGCGCGATCCGGAAAAGCGTGCGGCCTATGACCAGCTGCGCGCGCAGGGCTATCGCCCGGGCGAGGAGTTCAACGTGCCGCCGAACTACGGCGGCGCCGGTGGTTTCAATTTCGAGGAAGTGTTCGGTGGCGGCGGCCCCAACGGCGGCTTCAGCGACTTCTTCGAAAGCCTGTTCGCGCGCCAGCGCGGTGGAGCGGGCGCGGGGGCCGGTCCGGGCTTCAGCAGCCAGGGCCATGCGCCCAACCGCGATACCCGCGCCAAGCTGTCGGTGCCACTGGAAGCGGCCTACAGCGGCGACAGCCTGCGCATCACCGTCAACGGCAAGCAGCTGGACGTGCGCGTGCCCAAGGGCATCCGCCCGGGCCAGGTGATCCGCTTGGCAGGGCAGGGCAACCATGGCGGCAATCTGCTGCTGGAGGTGGAATACGCCGCCCACCCGCAGTTCGAGGTCGATGGTCGCAACATCCTCTATACGCTGCCGCTCACGCCGTGGCAGGCCGCGCTGGGCACCAGCATCAGCGTGCCGACCCTGGGTGGTGCGGTGGAACTCAAGATTCCGGCCGATTCCGATGCCGGCCGCAAGCTGCGCCTGCGTGGCCGTGGCCTGCCGGGCAGCCCGGACGGCGACCAGATCGTCGAAATCGAGATCGTGGCCCCGGCTGCGACCGATGAGGCGCAGAAGAAGGCGTACCGCAATCTGGCCAAGGCGTTCGGCGAGACCATTTGAAGGTGGTGCCGGCCGCTGGCCGGCAACTTCATTGCCCTGGACGGTGATGCGTGGTTGCCGGGCAGCGGCCGGCAACACCGCGCGCGTCTCAGCCCTGGCCCGCGAACACGCGCTCCAGCACCTCGGACAGCTCGTCCTCCGAGAACGGCTTGGTGATGTAGGCCTTGGCGCCCTGGCGCATGCCCCACATGCGGTCGGTGTCCTGGTCCTTGGTGGTCACCAGGATCACCGGGATATGCCGGGTCGCCTCGTCGCGGGCGAGGGTACGGGTGGCCTGGAAGCCGTTGAGGTTGGGCATCACCACGTCCATCAGGACCAGGTCGGGCAGCTCGGCCTTGGCGGTTTCGACCCCGGCGGCGCCATCGGTGGCGGTCAGGATCTGGTGCCCGAGCTTCTCGACGATGCGCTGTATCCCCAACAGCTGCGACGGTGAGTCGTCGACGATCAGAATGCGTGCCATGTTGTTCCCCATGTAATGCCCGCAGTGTAGTGCGGGCCCATTACCGGCGGGAGGGCCGCGTCTGCCGTCCGTCGCCTGCCTGCGACGTTCAGTCGATCCGTACCACGGTGCGACCCAGCGAACCGCCCGCCAGCATCCGTTCGAATACGGCAGGAAGGCCATCGAGGCCGACTTCGGCGGTGCAGATGCGGTCCAGGTGCTGCGGCTTCCAGTCACTACCCAGCCGCGACCACACTTCCTCACGCAGTCCGCGTGGCGCATTGGCCGAGGACACGCCCAGCAGCGAGACACCGCGCAGGATGAACGGCATCACCGTCATGTCCAGCGTCGGACTGGCTGCCAGGCCGGCACTGACGACGCTGCCGTAGGGCACGGTCTGCGCCAGCAGGCTGGCCAGCATGTCGCCTCCGGCATTATCGAGGCCACCCCCGAAGCGGGCCGACTGCAGCGCGCCGGTGTCGGCCAGCGCGTCGCGCGGCAGTACCTCGGCGGCGCCGATGCTGCGCAGGAATCCTGCCTGGTCCGGCTTGCCGCTGACCGCGTGCACGCTGTAGCCGGCACGGCTGAAGATGGACAGCGCCAGCGCACCGACACCGCCGCTGGCACCGGTGACCGCCAGCGGGCCGAGTTCCGGGGTCTGCCGGTTGTCCTGCATGCGCAGCAGGGCCAGCGCCGCAGTGAAGCCGGCGGTGCCCAGCACCATCGCCTCGCGTGGGGTCAGCCCGGCCGGCTGGGCGATCACCGCGCGCGATTCCAGCCGCACGTACTGGCTGTAGCCGCCGTCGCGGGTCTCGCTGAGGCCGCAGCCGGTGGCCAGCACCGCGTCGCCTTCACGCCAGTCCGGGTCGGTGCTGGCGACCACGGTGCCGGCCACATCGATGCCGCCCACCAGCGGGAAGCGGCGCAGGATCTTCCCTTTTCCAGTACCGGCCAGCGCGTCCTTGTAGTTGACCGAGGACCAGTGGGCGCGGATCAGCACCTGGCCGGGGTTGAGGTCGTCGACCCCGAGCCGGACCAGGCCGCTGCGATAGCCGGCGTCGTCGTTTTCGATGCGGAAGGCGGTGAACGGGGTGGTGGGGGCCATCGGCGTTGCCTGACTTCGAGGAAAACGCCACCTTACCCCGTTGCCCCCCTTTCGATCCTGCCGATCCGCCCCATCTTGTATGATCGGTGATGGTTTCACGGCTGGCGGTGCGGGAAGGGCCCGCGCCGCAGCCCAAATCTTGATGGAGCGTGCATGGCCTGGAATACACCCGGCGGCAACAAGGGCGGACAAGGCCCCGAGGACAATCGACGCGGGCCGTTCGGGTCACGCGGCGGTGGCAATGGTGGTGGCTGGGGCGGTTTGCCCGGGCCGCTGAAGGACCTGTTCGACGGCGGCATCGTGCGTTGGGTGGTGGCAGCCGTGGTGCTGCTGGTGCTGTTCTCCAGCTTCCAGCTGATCGGCGAACAGCAGCGCGGTGTGGTGCTGCGCTTCGGCCAGTTCTCGCGCATTCTGCAGCCCGGCCCGAACTTCAAGCTGCCCTGGCCGATCGAATCGGTCACCAAGGTCAATGCCACCGAGATCAAGACGTTCTCGATCCAGGTGCCGGTGCTGACCCGCGACGAGAACATCGTCAACGTCTCGCTGAACGTCCAGTACCGCATCGACGACCCGCAGCAATACCTGTTCGGCACCGTGGATGCCAACCAGGTGCTGGAGCAGTCGGCGCAGAGCGCCGTGCGCGAGGAAGTTGGCCGCGCCGACCTCAACGCCGTGCTGAACAACCGTGGTCCGCTGGCCGTCGCCGCCGAGGAGCGCCTGCAGGCGCTGCTGAAGGCGTTCAAGACCGGCCTGACCGTGACCGGCCTGACCCTGCAGGACGCCCGTCCGCCGGAGGAAGTGAAGCCGGCCTTCGACGAGGTCAACGGTGCCCAGCAGGTCAAGGAACGCCTGATCAACGAGGCCCAGGCCTATGCCGCCAAGGTCGTGCCGGAAGCCCGGGGCCAAGCCTCGCGCGCCCGTACCACTGCCGAAGGCTACAAGCAGGCCGTGGTGTCCAAGGCCGAGGGTGACGCGCAGCGCTTCAGCCTGTTGCAGGCCCAGTACAAGGACGCTCCGGAAGTGACCCGCAAGCGCCTGTGGCTGGAGACCGTGCAGCAGGTGCTGAGCGAGAACCGCAAGGTGATCGGTGGCGATGGCCGCCAGCTGATCTACGTGCCGATGACCGGCGATACCCGTCCCAGCACGTCGGCTCCGGCCGCAGTGGCCAACCCGGACGTGGTGATGCCGTCGCTGCCGGGTGCAGCGGCGGAAGCTTCCCGTGATCCGGGCCGGCCGGTGGGCCGCCCGACCGGGCGACCGAGCGGCCGTGAGGAGGGCAGCCGATGAAGAGTCCTATCTGGATCGCCGTGATCGTGGCGGTGGTGCTGGGCCTGCTCGGCTCGGTGTACGTGGTCCGTGAGGACCAGACCGCCATGGTGCTGAACCTGGGCAAGGTGGTGCGTTCGGACATCAAGCCGGGCCTGCACTTCAAGGTGCCGGTGGTGGAAACGGTGAAGGTCTTCGACCGCCGCTTCCAGGTGCTCGACACTGCGCCGGCGCGCTACTTCACCGCCGAGCAGAAGGACGTCAGCGTCGACTTCTTCGCCATCGGCTACATCTCCAACGTGGGTGACTACTTCCGTGCCACCGGCGGCGACCCGCGTGTGGCCAACGCCCGCCTGGCGCCGATCATCACCGACTCGCTGCGCAACCAGATCAACTCGCGCACCCTGCAGCAGCTGGTGTCCGGCGACCGCAGCGAGCTGATCGCCGAGCAGCTGAAGGGCATCAACGAAGCGGTGGCTGGCCTGGGCATGCAGATGATCGACCTGCGCATCAAGCAGGTGGACCTGCCGACCGACAGCCAGGTGATCAACGACGTGTACGAGCGCATGCGCGCCCAGCGCAAGCAGGAAGCGGCCAAGCTGCGTGCGGAGGGCGAGGAGCAGTCGCTGACCATCCGTGCCCAGGCCGACCGCGACAGCACCGTGCTGATCGCCGAGGCCGAGCGTGATGCGCAGCGCCTGCGCGGTGAAGGCGATGCCGAGGCGGCCCGCATCTATGGCAAGGCCGGCTCGGCCGATCCGTCGTTCTATGCGTTCTACCGCAGCCTGGAGGCCTACCGTGGCTCCATGACCGACGGCAATGGCGTGATCGTGCTCGACAAGAACGACCCGTTCCTGCAGTACCTGAAGAACGACCGCTGAGGTCGCAGGGCAGTACCCCACGGGGCCCGGCCAGACGCCGGGCCCCGTGCTTTTTCCGGAGTTCCCGATGAAAGATCTGTTTGCCGCCGTCTGCCTGGTCGCGGTGCTGGAAGGCCTGTTCCTGTTCGTCGCCCCGTTCGCCTGGAAGCGCATGGCCGAACGCCTGCTGGACCTGCCCAGCCCGGCCCTGCGCAGCTTCGGTGGGCTGGTGCTGCTGGCCGGCCTGAGCCTGCTGTGGTGGGCGCGGCATTGAGAGGGTAGTGCCGGCCGCTGGCCGGCCACCCCGGGTTGGCCGCCAACGGCCGGCACCCCCGGGGGGGGGGGGTGTCCGGCCGGTGACGCCGGGCGGCGGAAAGGTGGCCCCCGCCCCCGGCACCCCCGATCATTGACAAAAGCCGGCCGGGCCGC
>NZ_JAZKVY010000337.1:0-334 GCF_036624925.1 Stenotrophomonas sp. A3_2 | reverse complement strand
GCACCAAGATCGAACTCTGGCAACCGAAAACCAAATAGACCGAGCCATGCCCAGCCGCGCCAGCCTGCGGCGTTCAGTCCCGCCCTTCAGGAGCACCTAGCGGAAACATGTGCCGATAGGGGCGCGCCGCGTCCAGGGCGCGGGCGTAACTCGGGCGCGCGAGCAGGCGGTCCCGATACGCCCAAACGTTGCGGTAAATCTTCGGAATGGCGTGCGTCCAGTCCGCATACAGCAGCGCCGGCGCCGCCGCGCAGTCGGCGAGACTGAACACGCCCGCCGCCACCCACTCGCGCCCGTCCAGCCAACGGTCAAGCCACGCATAGGCCGTATCGAG
>NZ_JAZKVY010000336.1:0-99127 GCF_036624925.1 Stenotrophomonas sp. A3_2 | reverse complement strand
CGTAGTGACCCTGTACTGATCTGGCGCGGGACGCGACGCGCTCTGCGCGTCGCCCCACACGTTGCTGCGCAACGCGTGGGCCCCTCCCTTTGCCGGCCTCTCCCCGCCCCTGTCGGGGCAGCCCCTCAACAGAGGGGCTTGTTCCTCCAGATGGATCACGGGAGATCCGCGCGGTGCCTGGATGCTGTTCCTGCTGGCAGGCTCATCCACGCATGGCGTGGATCTACCCGGGATATCCGTGCGGACGCTGCGGGTTAACATGTACGCATCACCTGCTGGAGCTTTTCCCCATGACCGCTGAAATCCTCGTCCCCGTTTCCTTCGGCGAGCTGCTGGACAAGATCTCGATCCTGCAGATCAAGTCCGAGCGCATCAGCGACGAGGGCAAGCTGGCCAATGTGCGCAAGGAGCTGTCGGCGCTGGAGCAGACCTGGATGGCACACCCGGCCGCGGTGAAGGACATCGCCAAGCTGCGTGCCGAGCTGAAGGCGGTCAACGAGCAGCTGTGGGACATCGAGGACGACATCCGCCTGAAGGAGAAGGTGCAGGCGTTCGACCAGGGCTTCATCGACCTGGCGCGCAGTGTCTACCTGCGCAACGACGAGCGCGCGCGCATCAAGAAGGCGATCAACCTGGCGCTGGGCTCGGCGTACGTGGAAGAGAAGTCCTACCAGGATTACGCGCAGCGCACGTAAACCCGGGCAGGCTGCCGATCACCCCAGGTGGTCGGCGACGTAGCGTTCGAACGCAGCGATACCGTCTTCCACGGTGATCAGTTCCATCACATCGTCGAATTCGATCTTGGTGCCCCACTTCAGGTCCGCCGCCTGCTTGGCCAGGTACTTGCGCGCGGCATCATCGTAGCGGTCCACGCAGTAGCGGCGGTCCGAGTACGGGCCACTGCGGTCCGGATTGCTGGCTGCATGCAGGCCCAGCACTTTGGCGCCCATCGCGTTGGCGATGTGCATCGGGCCCGAGTCCGGGGTCATCACCAGATTGGCGCGGGCCAGCAGGGCAGGCAGCTGCTTCAACGTGTCCTTGCCGACCAGGTCCAGTGCCGGCGTCTGCAGCTGCGCCTGGATCGCATCGGCCATGTGGCGCTCCAGTTCGCTGCGGCCACCGCACAGCACCACCCGCCAACCGCGCTGTGCGGCGTGGTTGGCCACCGCTGCATAGCGGTCCGCATACCAGTTGCGCCGCACGTGGCTGGAGCAGGGCGAGATCATCAGCACCGGGCGGCCATCGTCCTGCCACTGCGCGGCGGCCCACTCGAAGGCGGAGGGCGGCACGGCCAGATCCCAGCTGACTTCGGTCTGGCGCAGGCCCAGCGGTTCGCAGAAGCTGCCGATGGCATCCAGTACATGGATGCCGGGGCGGTCAGGAATGCGCTCGTTGATGAAGAGCCCGTGCAGGTCCTTGGAGCGGCTGCGGTCGTAGCCGATGCGGCGTTCGGCCGGAATGAAGGCTGACAGCAGGTTGGCGCGGAATGCGACCTGCATCTGCAGAAGCGCCTCGAAGCGCCCCGGTGGCAGTTGCCTGCGCAGTTCCTTGACCCCAGCCATGCCGCTCTTCTTGTCGTAGGCATGGAAGGTGACACCGGGCAGGCCGTCAAGCAGCTTGTGGCCAACCTTGTCGATGATCCAGTGGATCGGCGTGTCCGGGCGCGCAGCCTGCAGGGTTCGCACCAGGGGCACCACGTGGGTGACGTCGCCGAGTGCGGACAGGCGCAGGAGGCACAAGGAGGAGGACGCTGATGCCATGTGTTGTTAGACTCAATGAAATGGTCGCATTCGACGCCAATGAAGCGCTGACGCCATGCCGCGAGGGTCGCGGCATCGGGGCCATTCTGTTCGACCGCGAGCGGCTGCGGCAAGCCGACATCGGCCTGTTCTCGCCCCAGCACTGGGGCAGCAGGGCCCGGCCGGTGGGCGAGGGCGGCCGCGGCAGCGCCTGGTTCGTCGATGCGCCGTTCGGGGCCAGCGTGCTGCGGCACTACCTGCGGGGCGGCCTGGCCGCGAAGCTCAGCCACGACCAGTACCTGTGGCGCGGTTCGGACCGGACCCGCAGCTTCGCCGAATTCCGGCTGATGCGCGCGCTGCGCGAGAAGAAGCTGCCGGTGCCACGGCCGATCGCCGCGTTCTACATGCGCGAGGGCCTGCGCTACCGGGCCGCGATCCTGATGGAGCGGATCGAGGGCGTGCGCTCGCTGGCCGACCGCGCCCTGGTCGCCGGCCGGGGCGCGCCCTGGGAGGAGACGGGGCGGCTGATCGCCCGCTTCCATCGTGCCGGCCTGGACCATGCCGACCTCAACGCGCACAACATCCTGTTCGATGGCAACGGCCATGGCTGGCTGATCGACTTCGACCGTGGGGTGATCCGCATTCCGGCCACCGCCTGGCGCGAACGCAACCTCAAGCGCCTGCTGCGCTCGCTGATCAAGTTGCGCGGCGAGCGCAGCGTGGAAGATGTGCAGAAGGACTACGCGCGGCTGCGCCGTGCCTATGACATGGCCTGGAACCGGGGCACCTGATGGATTGGTCGTTGCGTTTCCTCGGCGTCGGCAATGCGTCGGCGGTCGAGCTGGGGTCGCCGATGTCGGTGATCGAGCGGGATGGGCGTCCGTGGCTGACCATTGATTGTGGTGGTGAAGGGCTGACCGCGTTCAAGGCGCACTACGGCCACATGCCGCAGGCGTTGTTCGTGACCCATGTGCACCTTGACCACGTGGCAGGCTTCGAACGGCTGTTCGTGGACACCTTCTTCAATGCGCAGCGGCGCGGCAAGGTGCGCCTGTATGTGCCGGCCACGGTGGTGCCGCTGCTGCACCAGCGCATCGGTGACTATCCGAACGTGCTGGCCGAGGGCGGTGCGAACTTCTGGGATGCCTTCCAACTGGTCGTGGTGGGCGATGCGTTCTGGCACGAGGGAGTGCGCCTGGAGGTGTTCCCAGTGCGCCACCACTGGCCGGAGACGGCCTATGGCCTGCGCCTGCAGGGCGCGCTGACCTGGAGCGGCGATACCCGGCCGATTCCGGAGATGCTGGCCCGCTTCGCCAATGACAACGAGCTGATCGCCCACGACTGCGGCCTGCACGGCAATCCCTCGCACACCGGCGTGGACGATCTGGAGCGTGAATACAGCGCCGAGCTGCGGGCGCGGATGATGCTTTACCACTATGCCAGCGTGGCCGATGGCCAGGCGCTGGCGGCGCGGGGGCACCGTGTTGCGCAGCCGGGGCAGTGCGTGCCCCTGGCCAGCCCGACCGCGCCGCACGTACTGGCGCAGGATCCGGCGTGAGCGGTACCGGCCAGCCCGCAGGTGCGGCGTTGGCTGCCGGGCTGGAGGCGCTGGAGCGTGCACTGCATGCGCCGCAGGTGCGTGCCGACCGCGAGCAACTGGCCGCATTGCTGGATGAGGATTTCAGCGAGATCGGCAGCTCCGGCCAGTGCTACGACCGTGCGGCCGCGCTGGTGGAGATTCCGCTGGAGCGTGCCCAGGTGCAGATCGAATCGGAGCAGTACGCCGTCTGGCTGCTGTCGCAGGACCTGGCCCAGGTGCGCTACCGCAGCCGCCATCACCTTGATGGGCAGCTGCAGCACTGGGTGCTGCGCAGTTCGCTGTGGCGCCGGCACGGGGACAGATGGCGCATGGTGTTCCACCAGGGCACGCCCGAGGCAGGGTAGCGCGGCGCCATGCCGGGCCAAGAATGCGAAGCCGGGGTCAGATCCCTTTGCCATGCAAAGGGAACTGACCCCAGTGCGGAAAAGGCGATGGCCCCGCCGGCTGACCTCGGCGCCCGCGTCGATCGATACCGTTGCTGCCTTCCGGCCCTGGCGGGATTTTCGACCTAGCGTCGCGAGGGGCCGACGGGGCCACCATAGAGACGTTGGCCGCCCAAGGGGCGGCCGGTGTTCACCGATCAGGGGAAGCAGCGCGCGACGCGCCGGAGACCACAGCCGGACTGCACATCGGCTGACCGATGGCAGACGGCAACTATAGCGCAGGCAGGTACATCGACGCCAGCTTCGTGCACTGAATCGGCTGTAACCCGCGTCTGCTGGCAAGGGCCCGGCGCGACCGGCGTTGCTACAATGCCGGCCAGGAGGAACGGCCTCCCCCACATCGGGAACCACTGACCAGGACGGCCTGGCCCTACCAAGAGGAGGGCTGTCATGGCCTGGATCTATCTGTTGTTCGCCGGCCTGCTGGAAATCGTCTGGGCCGTGTCCATGAAGCAGTCCGAAGGCTTCACCAGGCTCACCCCCACCGTAGTCACGATCATCGGCATGATCGCCAGCTTCTGGCTGCTTGCAGTAGCCATGCGCAGCCTGCCGCTGGGCACTGCCTACACAATCTGGACCGGCATCGGCGCGGTCGGTGCATTCGTGGTCGGCATCGTGTTCCTGGGCGAGCAGGTCAGCCCGATGCGGATCGGTGCAGCGGTGCTGATCGTTTCCGGCCTGGTGCTGATGAAACTCTCGAGCAGCTGAATGATTTACTTAAGGCGGGGAAGGGAATCTCCGCTTTCGGCAGGTATATGCATTTTCGGCAAGACCATTTTGTCCGCCCGTTTTATTTGACGTACGTCATGAAAATAACGAGCGTGATTCACATGCCGCTGGCACCGACGGTCGCACAGTGCCGCCATTCGTCGGGCGAAACCGGGGAGTTTTCGCCTTGAGGGACACGCTGTCGTACCTGTCACCGGGTGCGACCGCGTGAAGATGTGAAGATTTTCAGGAGTTAATGCCCTCGAACCTTGTTCCCGCATCGGGAGCCGGGGTGGGCCGCATTGTCTCCAAAAAACCTGCCAGCTGTGCCATCCGGTCTTTTCATGGAGATTTACCGATGAACCGCATTTACCGTCTGGTTTTCAATCGTGCCCTTGGGGTAATGCAGGTTGCTTCGGAGATCGCCGGCAATCCCGGCGGAAGCGCGGTCAGCGCAGGGCGGGTGCCGCGATTGCGGGCGCACCAGCTGGCGGCGGCTTTGGCCGCCACACTGGCCAGCGGACCGGCATTCGCAGCGTGCACGGGCACCACAACCGTAAACTGCGACAGCAGCACCAACATCAACAACTACTCCAACGCGACCAACGGCCTCACGCTGAACATCGACGCGGGTGCATTGCTGCGTACGCCGCCGATCGTAGGTGGCGGCAACGCAGCAACGCTGACCGGCGACAACGTGACGGTCAACAACAATGGCACGATCGATCCGAGCTCGATCATCCTCGCCTCGCCCGGCCTGGTCATCGGCAATGCTTCTGCCAACAACAGCGCGATCGTCGTCAACAACAATGCCAGCGGACAGATCAAGGGTGTCGTCAACATCGCAACGCTGCTGGGCTTCGGTGGACAGGCGCTGGTGGCACAGAATGTCAACGGCACCACCACCATCAACAACGCCGGCCTGATCAGCACGTCGTTGATCGGCGCAGGCAGCGTTTCCGACGCGACTACCGTGGTGACGTACGGTGGTGCGGCAGCCAATGTGACCAACACCGGCACCATCGACGGGCGTGTCGGTCTGGGCGCTTCTGGCGGTAATACGTTCCTCAATGCGGGGGCGGTCAGTGGCAGCGTTCACCTGGGTGATTCAACCGGCGGCAACACCTTCACCGCAGTGTCGGGTTCCAGCGTTGTGAGCGGCGGCGGCAGCGCTCTTGCAGGCGTGATTACCGGTGTCACCGGGGTGAAGGTTGCGGCTGCGGGATCGGTCGACGCCGGCACCGGCAGTGGTGCGGCCAACAACACGCTGGTGTTGCAGAACGTCGTCAGCGGTCCGGGGGCCGGCACCGGCGGAGCGGTGACCACGCTGGGCTGGAACCAGTACCTCAATTTCCAGAAGCTCACCGTCAACAGCGGCACCTGGAACCTGCAGGGTGCGTGGGCGGGTGCAGGTGCGACCACGCTCAATGATGGCTTGGTCAATTTCAACAATGCCGGTTCCTTCGGCACAGGGCTGTTCACCGCCAACGGCGGTGCCATCGCATCCTCCACGGCCGGTCTGAATCTGGCCAACGCCTTCAGCCTCGGCGGCAATCTATCCCTGGCCGGGACCAATGCGTTCGGCTTGAATGGCGTGCTTTCAGGTGCTGGCGGACTGACGGTCAACAACACCGGCATCGTTACTCTCGGCGGCGCAAACCTGTTCTCCGGTGGCGTCAACCTCAATGCCGGCGGCCTGCTGCTGGGCAATGCCGGTGCACTCGGCAGCGGCAATCTGACCGTCGGTGGCAGCGCCTCGCTGGACACGACGGCGGGCTTCAACCTGGGCAACAACCTGGTGGTCAATGGCGGGGGCTCGCTGAACCTGCTGGGCAGCAATGCGCTGACATTGAGTGGCTCGATTTCCGGTGCCGGCAACGTGACCAAGAACGGTGCGGGCACGCTGACCCTGAACGGTGCCAATTCGCTGAGCGGCAGCTTCAATCTGGCCGGGGGCGCGTTGGCCTTGGGCGCGGGCGGTAGCCTGTCGCCCACCGGCGCGATCACGCTGGGCGTCGGCACCAGCCTGGATCTTTCGGCGGCCGCCAACCAGACCATCGGTTCGCTGGCGGGCCTCGGCGGTTCGGTCAACCTAGGCAGCCACACGCTCACCCTCGCGGGGCTGGGCGATACCAGCTACAGCGCCACGTTCGCCGCGGGCACGGGTGGCCTGGTCAAGCTGGGCACCGGCGTGCAGACCTTGTCGGGCGTGAACAACCTCAGTGGCGGCGTGGCACTCAACGGCGGCGGCCTGCTGCTGGGCAATGCTGCTGCGCTGGGCAGCGGTGCGCTCAGTGTCGGCGGCGACGTGACGCTCGATGGAACCACGGGGGCGCTTGCACTGGGCAACGCGGTCAACCTCGGTTCGGGTGCCAGCCTCAATCTGCTCGGCAACCAGGCGTTGACGTTCAACGGCGTGATCGGTGGCACCGGCAGCCTGGTCAAGAGTGGTGCGACCACGCTGACGCTCAACGGTGCAAATACCTTTGGTGGTGGGCTGGCGCTCAATGCCGGTGGCTTGGTCCTGGGCAATGCCGGCGCGCTCGGAACCGGCGCGCTGAATGTCGGCGGTCCGACAACGCTCGATGCCAGCGCGGCGCTGAGCGTGGGCAACGGCATCAACCTCGGCGCAGGTGGCCTGCTGAATGTACTGGGCAGCAATGCATTGACGCTGGGCGGCGCCATCGTTGGCACCGGCAGCCTGGTCAAGAACGGTGCGGCCACGCTTACGCTGGGTGGCGCAAATACCTTCATCGGCGGCCTGGCGATCAATGCCGGCAAGGTTGCGGTGGGCAGCGGCGGAAGCCTGGCCGCCGGCGGTGCGGTCAGCCTGACCGGCGTTGGCGCGGACCTGGACATCTCGCTCGGCGGCAACCAGACCATCGGCGCGCTGTCCGGTATTGCCGGCAGCACGGTGACGCTGGGCAGCAGCACGCTCACCTTCGGTGATGCCACCAACCAGACCTTCGCCGGCGTGATCGGCGGCACCGGTGGGCTGATCAAGCAGGGTACCGGCGTGCAGACGCTGACCGGTGCCAATACCTTCAGCGGTGGGGTGAATCTTGCGGCCGGTGGGCTGGTGCTGGGCAACGCCGGTGCGCTGGGAAGCGGCGCGCTGACGGTCAGTGGCAACGGGTCGCTGGATGCCACGGCAGCGTTGAACCTGGGCAGTGCGATCAACCTCGGCGCGGCCCTGACCCTGCCGGGTAGCCAGAACCTGGCCCTGGCCGGCAACATCACGGGCACCGGCAGCCTGGTCAAGAACGGCGCCTCGACACTGACCTTGAACGGAACCAACACCTTCAGCGGTGGACTGAACGCAAACGCGGGCAGCCTGCTGCTGGGCAACAGCGGCGCGCTCGGTACGGGGACACTGGGCATCGGTGGCAACGTCTCGCTCGACGGCAGTGCGCCGCTGAACCTGAGCAACAACGTGGCACTGGGTGCAGGCGCCGCGTTGTCGCTGCCGGGTTCGCAGGCGATCACGCTGGGTGGGGTGGTGTCCGGTGCGGGCAGGCTGGTGAAGAACGGTGCCACCACCTTGACCCTCAATGGCGCCAACAGCTTCGGTGGGGGGCTGACCGTCAACGGCGGCGGCCTGCTGCTGGGCAATGCCGGCGCGCTGGGCACCGGTGCATTGTCGGTGGGGGCCGATACCACGCTGGACAGTTCGGTGGCCCTGAATCTCGCCAACGACGTCAACCTCGGTGCAGGCGCGGTGCTGGATCTGCTGGGCAGCCAGGACGTGTCGCTGGGCGGTGTCATCAGCGGCACTGGCGGCCTGGTCAAGAACGGTGCGGCGACACTGGCGTTGAACGGAGCCAACACCTTCAGCGGGGGTGTTGGCCTCAACGCGGGCCTGCTGCAGCTGGGCAATGCGCAGGCATTGGGTACCGGCCAGCTGGACGTGGGCGGCAACGCTTCGCTGGATGCAGCATCGGCGCTCACCGTGACCAACAACATAGGCCTCGCCGCCGGCGCCAACCTCACGGTGCTGGGCAGCAATGACCTGACGCTCGCCGGCCCGGTATTCGGTGTTGGCGGGCTGATCAAGGACGGTACGGCGCGGCTGACGTTGTCTGGCGCCAATACCTACAACGGTGGCACGACCATTAACGCAGGCACGCTGGCGCTGGGAGCGGGCGGCAGTCTTGCCGCAACCGGTGCAGTGGATCTTGCGGGCGCCGGTGCGGCACTGGACATCTCCGCAGCGGGTGCAGCGCAGACCATCGGCGCACTGAACGGCGTGGCAGGCAGCCAGCTGCTGCTTGGCGCGCAGTCACTCACCTTCGGCAGTGCCGCCGATGGCAGTTTTGCCGGCGTGATCGACGGTACCGGTGGCCTGATCAAGACCGGTACGGGCGTGCAGACGCTGTCCGGCGCCAACACGTTCAGCGGTGGCCTTGCGCTCAACGCGGGCGGCCTGATTCTCGGCGACGCCAGTGCGCTCGGCACGGGTCCGCTGGGCATCGGTGGCACCACCACGCTGGACAGTACCGTGGCGCTGAACCTGGCCAACGCGGTGAACTTTGGTGCCGGTACGCAACTGACGCTGGGCGGCACCAATGATGTCACCCTCGGCGGCGTGGTGGCTGGCAACGGCAGCCTGGTCAAGAACGGTACGGGTCTGCTGACGCTCAACAACACCAACACGTTCGATGGCGGCCTGACCTTGAACGGCGGCAGCCTGGTGGTGGGCGCCAACGGGGCGCTGGGTTCCGGCACGCTGGCGGTGAACAACAGTGCTTCGCTGGATGCCGGCACCGCGGTGACGCTGGGCAACGCGGTGAACCTTGGCTCGGGCGTGGCGCTGACCGTAGCGGGCAGCAATGCGCTGACCCTGGGCGGCATCGTGTCCGGCAATGGCAGCCTGATCAAGAACGGCACCGCCACGCTGACACTGGACGGCGCCAACACTTACAGCGGTGGCACCACCATCAACGCCGGCACGCTGGCGCTGGGCGTGGGGGGCAGTCTGGCTGCCGCTGGCGACCTCACGCTCGGTAATGCCGGCGCGGGCTTCGATATCTCCGGCGCGACCGGCAACCAGACCATCGGTGCGCTCAACGGCGTGCTCGGAACCACACTGGCGCTGGGGGGCAATTCGCTGACCTTCGGCACCGCGACCAACGGGACCTTCGATGGCGTGATCGGTGGTGGTGGCGGGCTGGTGAAGGTCGGCGCCGGGGTGCAGACCCTGTCCGGTGCCAATACCTTCGGCGGGGGCGTCTCGCTCGATGCCGGCGGCCTGGTGCTCGGCAATGATGCCGCGCTGGGTACCGGCGTGCTCACCGTCGGTGGGGCGACCACGCTGGATACCACCGCGCTGGCGACGCTGGCCAACAACGTGGTGCTCAACGCCGGGCTGACGGTGCTGGGCACCAGCGCGCTCACCCTCAACGGTGTGCTCTCCGGTGCCGGCAGCCTGACCAAGAACGGCACTGCGATGCTGACCTTGAACGGCGCCAACACCTACACCGGCGGTACCAACGTCAACGCCGGCACGCTGGCACTCGGCGCCGGGGCCAGCCTGGCCGCAAGCGGCACCGTCAATCTCGCCACCGGCGCCACGCTGGACCTGTCGGCCGGCAACGGCACGCAGGTGTTCGGCACGCTGGTTGGCAACGGCACGGTCAACCTGGGCGCCAACAACATCGAAGTGGGCAGCGCCGCCAACGGCACCTTCAGCGGTTCGATCGCCGGCACCGGCAGCCTGACCAAGGTCGGTAGCGGTATCGAGACACTGACCGGCACCAATACCTACACCGGCGGCACCACCATCAACGGCGGCACGCTGGCGATCGGTCTCGGCGGCAGTCTGTCCTCGTCCGGAGCGGTGAACGTCGCCGCCGCCGGCGCGGGCTTCGACATTTCGGGTTCCGGTGCCAACCAGACGATTGGTTCACTGTCTGGCGTGACCGGCTCCCTGGTCAGCCTCGGCGCCAACTCGCTGATCCTCGGCGGCGCCGACAGCAGCACCTTCGACGGTTCGATTTCCGGCACCGGTGCGCTGGTCAAGAACGGCGTGGGTATCCTCACCCTGGGCGGCGCCAACCTGTTCAGTGGTGGTCTGGCCTTGAACGGTGGAGGCCTGGTGGTCGGCAACAACAGCGCGCTGGGTACGGGGGCGCTGGACGTGGGGGCCGACGCGACGCTGGACAGCAGCCTGGCAGTCACCCTCGGCAACGCCATCAACCTCTCTGCCGGCAACAACCTCACCCTGCTCGGCAGCAATGGGCTGACCCTGGACGGCATCATCAGCGGTGCCGGTGGTCTGGTGAAGGACGGCGCAGCCACGGTGACCCTGACCGGTGCCAACACCTATTCCGGCGGCACCACCATCAACAACGGCACGCTGGCCATCGGTGCCGGAGGCAGCCTGGCGTCCACCGGCGCGGTGAATCTGGCCGGTGCCGGCACGCTGGACATCTCCGGCGGTGGCAGCCAGAGCATTGGTTCGCTGGCCGGCGTGGCCGGCAGCACAGTGGCGCTGGGCGGCAACACGCTGACCCTCGGCGGCGTCGCCGACAGCACCTACAACGGCGTGATCAGCGGCAGTGGCGGCCTGATCAAGAACGGCGCCGGCGTGCAGACGCTGAATGGTGCCAATGCCTTCAGCGGTGGCGTCACGCTCAACGCCGGTGGCCTGGTGGTCGGCAACAATTCCGCGCTTGGCACGGGTACGGTGACCGTGGGTGGCAATGCCTCGCTCGATTCCAACAGCGCGATCACGCTGGGCAACAACTTCGTTCTCAATGCCGGCCTGACCGTGCTGGGCAGCAACGATCTGACACTCAACGGCAATCTCAGCGGCACCGGGTTCCTCACCAAGGAGGGCCTGGCCACACTGACCTTGAACGGCACCAACACCTATTCCGGTGGCACCAACATCAACGCCGGTACGCTGGCGCTGGGCGCGGGCGCGAGCCTGCTTGCCAGTGGCACCGTCAACCTGGCCACCGGCGCGACCTTCGATCTGTCGGCCGGTGCGGGTACGCAGGTGTTCGGCACGCTGATCGGCAACGGTACGGTGAATCTGGGCGCGAACACGCTGACCATCGGCGATGCCAGCAACGGCACGTTCGGTGGTTCGATTGCCGGCACCGGCGGCCTGATCAAGGAAGGCGCCGGCACCGAAACCCTGACCGGTACCAACACCTTCACCGGCGGCACCACCATCAATGCCGGCACGCTGGCGATCGGTGCCGGCGGCAGCCTGGCGGCGACCGGTGCGGTCACCCTCGCCAATGCGGGTACCGCGTTCGATATCTCCGCAGGCGGCAACCAGAGCATCGGCTCGCTGGCGGGCGTGGCGGGTTCGAGTGTGGCGCTGGGTGGCAACACGCTGACTCTCGGCGGCGTCGGCAACACCACGTTCGACGGCACCATCGGCGGCACGGGAGCGCTGATCAAGGACGGCGCTGGCGTGCAGACGCTGGGCGGTGCGAACACCTTCAGCGGCGGCGTCACCCTCAATGCCGGCGGGCTGGTGGTCGGCAACAATGCCGCGCTCGGTACGGGTGCGTTGAACGTGGCCGGGAACGGTTCGCTGGATGCCAACGCGGCGGTGACCCTGGCCAACAACGTTGCACTCGGCGCCGGTGCCACGCTTGATGTGCTGGGCAACAACGACCTGACGCTGGCCGGTGCGGTCTCCGGTGCAGGCGGCCTGACCAAAGACGGTGCGGCCACGCTGACCCTGGCCGGCGCCAGCAGCTACACCGGCACCACCACCATCAACAGCGGCACGCTGGCGGTGGGCGCGGGCGGCAGCCTGTCCGACGCCAGCACGGTGAACCTGGCCGGCACCGGTACGCTGGACATCAGTGCCGGTGGCAACCAGAGCATCGGTGGCCTGGCCGGTGTTACCGGCAGTACGGTGGCGCTGGGCGGTGCAACGCTGACCACCGGCGGCAACAACGCCAGCACCACGTTCGCCGGCGTGATCGGCGGCACCGGTGGCCTGGTGCAGAGTGGTACCGGCACGCTGACCCTGAGCGGTGACAACACCTACACCGGTGGCACCACCATCAACGGTGGCAGCACGCTGCAGATCGGCAACGGTGGCAGCACCGGCTCGGTGCTGGGCGACATCACCAACGACGGCAGCCTGGTCTACAACCTCGGCACCACGGCAACCGTGGGCGGTGTGGTCAGCGGCAGTGGCAGCCTGACCCAGGCCGGCAGCGGTACGCTGGTGCTGACCGGCAACAACACCTACACCGGCGGTACCACCATCAATGCCGGTGGCACATTGCAGGTGGGCAACGGCGGTGCAACCGGCGCGATCGTGGGTGACATCACCAACAACGGTGCGCTGGTATCCAACGTGGCCGGCAACACCACGCTGGGCGGCACCATCAGCGGCGCCGGTGGCCTGACCCAGGCCGGCAGCGGCACGCTGACCCTGACCGGCAACAACACCTATACCGGCGGCACCACCATCAATGCCGGTGGCACGCTGCAGGTGGGCAATGGCGGTGCGACCGGCGCGATCACCGGCAACGTTGCCAACAACGGCAGCCTGGTGTTCAACGTCGGTGGCAACACCACAGTCGATGGCGCGATCAGTGGCAGTGGCACGCTGATCCAGGCCGGCGCTGGCGTGTTGACCCTGGTTGGCAACAACACCTACACCGGCGGCACCACCATCAATGCCGGTGGCACGCTGCAGGTCGGCAACGGCGGGGCAACCGGCTCCATCGCTGGCGACATCACCAACGATGGCGCGTTGATCTCCAACGTGGGCGGCAACACCGCGCTGGGCGGCACCATCAGCGGCAGCGGCGGCCTGACCCAGGCCGGCAGCGGGACGTTGCTGCTGACCGGTACCAGCACCTATACCGGCGGTACCACCATCAACGCCGGCGGTACGCTGCAGCTGGGCAACGGCGGTGCGACGGGCTCGATCGTCGGCGACGTCACCAACAATGGCACGCTGCTCTCCAATGTGGCGGGCAATACCACGCTGAATGGCACCATCAGTGGCAGTGGCGGCCTGACCCAGGCCGGCAGCGGCACGCTGACCCTGAACGGCAACAACACCTATACCGGCCAGACCACCATCAATGCCGGTGGCACCCTGCAGGTCGGCAATGGCGGTGCGACCGGTGCCATCGGCGGCAGCGTCGTCAACAACGGCAG
Source organism: Stenotrophomonas sp. A3_2 (assembly GCF_036624925.1). NCBI lineage: Bacteria > Pseudomonadati > Pseudomonadota > Gammaproteobacteria > Lysobacterales > Lysobacteraceae > Stenotrophomonas > Stenotrophomonas sp. A3_2. The sequence goes on along the minus strand of NZ_JAZKVY010000336.1, from coordinate 85,493 downwards.
CCTGGTGTTCAACGTGGGTGGCAACACCACCGTCGGCGGTGCCATCAGCGGCAGCGGCGGCCTGACCCAGGCCGGCACCGGCACCGTGGTCCTGACCGGTAACAACACCTATACCGGCGGCACCACCATCAACACCGGCGGCACGCTGCAGGTCGGCAACGGTGGCGCGAGCGGTGCGATCACCGGCAACGTTGCCAACAACGGCAGCCTGGTGTTCAACGTCGGCGGCAACACCACGGTGGGCGGCACCATCAGCGGCAACGGTGGCCTGACCCAGGCCGGCACCGGCACCGTGGTCCTGACCGGCAACAACACCTACACCGGCGGCACCACCATCAATGCCGGCGGCACCGTGCAGGTCGGCAATGGCGGCGCCAGCGGCTCGATCACCGGCAATATCACCAACAATGGTGGCCTGGTCATCAACACCGGCGGCACCACCACGCTGGGCGGCACCATCAGCGGTGGTGGCAGCATCGTGCAGGCAGGCCCGGGCGGCCTGAACCTGGGCGGCAACAGCGGCGGCTTCAGCGGCACCGGCCAGGTCACCGGCGGTGGCCTGAATGTCACCGGCAATATCGGTGGCCAGTGGACGATCGGCAGCGGCACCACGCTGTCCGGAACCGGCATCATCGGGGGGGCCGGCGGTGGCGTGACGGTGTCCAGCGGCGGCGTGCTCTCGCCGGGCAATGGTCCAGGCAACAGCGGCGGTGCGGGCAATGGCGCCGGCACCATTACGGTGGGCGGCAATCTGACCCTGTCGCCGGGCAGCACGCTGGGCATCGACCTGGGTTCCACCGGCAGCGACACGGTGCAGGTGGGCGGTAGTGCAAACGTGGGTGGCAGCACGGTGCGGGTGAACACCATTTCGCCGAGCACCAGCTACCAGCAGGGCCAGCAGTACACGGTGGTCAATGCAGGTGGTGGCCTGAGCGGGCAGTTCGCTTCGGCAACCTCGCCGTCGGCCTTCCTGACGATTACGCCGGTCTATACCGCCAACACCGCCAACCTGCAGATAGACGTGGCGCAGACCGCAGCATTCACCACCGCAGCGACGACGCGCAACCAGTACAACACTGCCGCAGCGCTGGACAGCCTGCCGCAGAGCGGCCCGGCGCTGGGCCTGTACAACACCCTGCTGATGTATGACGCGGGCACTGCGCGCGCGGCGTTCGACCAGCTTTCGGGTGAAGTGCATGCGGCCAGCCGCGCGGTGCTGCTGTACGACAACTACCTGGAGGAGGGTATCCGCCAGCGCCTGGGCAGTGAGCTGCCGACCGTGCGTGGTGAGCGAGCCTCGGCCTGGCTGGCCGGGAGTGGCAAGGTGTTCCGCCAGGACGGTGACGGCAACGGCGATGACATCCGCTCCAACCGCAATGCGCTGATGGCGGGCGTGGACTGGCAGCTGGGCGAGCACGTGGTGCTGGGTGCGGCCGCAGGCAACGAGCGGCTGGATACGCGCCTGTACGATCGCAGTTCGCGGGCCCGCCTGCGTGGCCACACGTTCGGCCTGTATGCACAGGGCCAGTGGAACAACGGTTTCGCGGTCGGTGGCAGCGTATCGCGCGGCGACTACCGCACGCGCACCACGCGTGAGGTGCCGCTGCTGGGCCAGACCCTGTACAGCCGCCAGGACTCGGATGTGACCATCGCGCAGGTGGAGGGCAGCTGGACCTGGTCCCATGGCAGGACCCAGCTGCAGCCGTACGTGCAGTTCACCAAGCACTGGGTCGACAGCGATCGCGCAGTGGAGCAGGGCGGCACTGCTGCGCTGGCGCTGGAAGGCGGCAAGGACACGCTCAATGTCAGCACCGTGGGCGTGCGCGGCCGTTGGGATGTGGGCAGCGGCGAGCGCTTCCCGGCGCAGCTGACGGTTGGCCTGGGCTGGCAGCATGCATCGGGTGATACCGATGTGGCCAGCCGCAACCGCTTCGCGGTGGGCGGCAATGCCTTCGACGTCTACAGCGCGGTGATGGCACGCAATGCGCTGGTCAGTCAGGTGGGCGTGGCGGTGGGCCTCGGCCGCAACAGCCAGCTGTCGATGTTCGTGCAGGGCCAGCACGGCGATGGCCGCCGCGACGTGGGCGGGCAGATCAACCTGCGCGTGGGCTTCTGAGGAGAGTGGGGCGACGTTGGATCCACGCCTGCGTGGATCCAGGGCGGTGCGGAGGGCTAGACCCTCCGCTCCATCTCCACGGCATCGATCCCGGCGCCGTGGCCATTGGACACGATCCGCGTCACCTGGAAGCCCAGCCCGGCATAGAAGCCCTGGGTGTGCTGGCTGGTACTGAGCGTGATGCGCTTGATCGACGGATCCGCTTCGGCCTGGCGCAGGCGTGCCAGCGCCAGTTCGCGGCCCAGTCCCTGCCGGTGCAGCGCGCGCTGCACCATGCCCCAGCAGAAGCCGGCACTGCCGTCGCCGCGTCGCGACAGGCCGCCACAGGCCACGATGCTGCCATCGCGCTCGATCACCTGGAATGCACAGTCCATGGCCTGCTCGCGCAGGAAGCGTTCAAAGTCGCTGCGCTCTTCGGGCGCGAAATAGGTGGGCACGTTGCTGTCGAACATCGACAGGCAGGCGCTGGCGTCGGCGGGGCGGTAGAGGCGGAGGTTCATGGGAAATGCCATGGAGTTGCCCGGCTGCATTTCAACCGTCCAGACGTTGGGAGGGGGCGAAGCGTTCCAGGGTACATGGAGCGATGCCGATCCTTTTCCAGGTGACTTTTCCCCACTCGAATGACCGTGCTCGGGACGCAGGCGCCTGTACCAGGCGGGTGCGTCGTTCGCGGGCAATGGCGAGGCGCATGCGGCCGCGATGGCGTGCAGCGGGGCGCGGCGGCTTCCGGGCTGTGCTTTCGACACATGGGACTGACCGCGCGGCAGGATCCGCCGGCCCCATTCGTCTTCCTGCCTGCAACGGAGCTGCCCAGTGACGCCTGACCCTTCTCTTTCCCGGACTGCCCAGCTCATGCGTGGTCTGCTGTTTGGCGCGGTGGGCCTGTTGAGCCTTGCCGTGGCCGCCCTCGAGGTGACGCATCGTCTTGAGTTCCTGGAGGTCGCGCAGGCCGTTGATGGCCAGGTCGAGCGCCTGAACGCCGGCGGATCGCATCCGCAGGTCGCGTTCACCACCGTGACCGGCCAACGCATCTCGTACCCGCAGGGCGGCATGATTTTCGGCTATGAGCCTGGGCAGCCGGTACGCGTGCTGTACGACCCGGCGCGATTGCGGCTGGAGCCGGTCCTGGATACGTTCGGTGCGTTGTGGGGAATGACGGTCGTGTGGGTGCTGCTGGGGCTGGCGTTCGTCGGCGCCTGCGTGCGGGGACTGCTCCGGCGCAGATGACTCGCGGCCGATCGCGCGCCGTCGGCGGGCGGGCCGTTGGACCGGCCACGGCGGCAGCGCCTGTTCAGTCCGGTAGTGCCTGCGGCGATTGCCGCCAGCCAAAATGAAAAGCCGCCCACTGGGCGGCTTCTTCATTTATCTGGCGGAGAGAGGGGGATTGTCGGGTGCATCCCTGCACCCGATCCCGATGCGCGTTGCGCCCCGGGACCAGCCTGCGGCTGTCCGGTTCTGCTCCTGCAGAACCGTCGAACCCCGGCGGGGCTTCTCACCACCCATCCCATCCGCCAGACAAACGCAAAAGGGCCACCCTGTGGGCGGCCCTTTTGCGTTTGTCTGGCGGAGAGAGGGGGAAACAGTACCTTGACCGTCCCGCCTAGCTCCGGAGGCGTCCACAAACCGGATTTGTGTCCTGTGGTGTGTCCCGGAGCATAGCTGCAGGGCAGCCTCTATACCACAGCATGCGAGCTACCATTTCGGCCGTAGGCCACTAGGTCGGCTCAGCAGAGCTGGGCTAAAGTCTCTTACTCGCAAGCCGATAGCTCAAAGCGAGGCTCTAAGAAGCGTGTCTCTGACTTGCCTGTGATCCTTTTGCTGTGGCACCGGCTGGAGCAAAGTTGGCGCCGAAGCTAGTAATGGAATATCGCATTTACGACCAAGGAGAGAAGTAGAGTGGAAAGTGGAAACGAGTCTGGATCTGAGCGTGCAACCAAAGCTGGGTCGGCGCCAATTGCGGCTGGTGCTCAGAGTGATTCTAAACTGGTAAAAGAGCTCGGGGGTGAGTTTGAATCTGAGTCCGACAGCATCTATAACGGTCTTGGAATGAATGATTTGCAAAAGGAGACTGCTGTCGTTGAATCTGCAGATGCTCCCAAGGGTATTGGTGTGGCGTCCAAGAAAATTGTTCGTGGATTTCGTGAGTGGGCTGACAGGCGCGAAATTGAAATTAACAATATTCTGAACAAAATTGATTCGCGAATACTTGGTGGTTTCGCGGGTCTATTTTTGATCCTGAACGCGCTCGCTCTTCTCTTTTGGAATCGATTCGAGGCATCTACAAACATCTCTTTAGAAAATGCGTTTTCGCTCGGTCTAATTTTGTTCTTCTGTGCGGTGGGGCTGCAGCCAAAGTTCAATTCCAGAATTTGGACATTGCTAGGAACGCTGGCTGGACTTGCGCTGTGGATTGGGTCCTTGTTTGTGACTTGACTGTATGTTGGGGCAATTTGGATTAACTTGGCGCGGGCCAATGGACATTGCGGTTATTACGCATCCGATCCAGCCGCCTGCCAAAATTGCAATTGCCAGCAGGGCCGTCGCAGCAAATCTTGAGGCGGATTTTTCTTCTCTTTCTTTTTCGTTATTCATTTTATCTCCCAATTTTTTTACTTTTTATCTGGAATTTGCAATTAGTCAAGCGCGAATGGGTGGCGATTTATCATTCTTTATGCGACCCGATTGGAATTTCGTTATGGAAGACGGTTCAGTGCTTTGTCTACGGGAATTCGCGCAGCCTGCGCATTTGGCTCTGGGAGGAAGGACCAATACGGGGGAAATACCGCTCGTCGGAATGCCTTGTTGGGTTGCACTCTTCTCGGACTAGGAAGTGCGACAATCGTCCCATTTCCTGGCTATCCCGATTCAGGCCTCTTCGGAGAGCGGGGATGGCAGGGGACTGCAGCCTATGCAGGGGGCACGAGGCTGTGGGGTTTGATGCCCCGTCCATGGAGAAGGAAATGAATAAGCTGTTGCTCACCCTGGCCGCTGGTGTCGCTCTGGCAGGCTCTTTTGCTGTTTCGGCTCAGAGCCATTCCGTAAAGGGGCACTATCGCTCGGACGGTACATACGTCCAGCCTCACCACCGTAGCAATGCGAATTCCACCAAGCTGGACAACTACAGCACCCAAGGAAATTACAACCCCTACAACGGGAAGTCCGGGACTGTAGATCCTTACAAGCCGACGCAGAGCAATCCATACGGTAGCCCCTACAACCAGCCGAGGACGCAGCAGCGTCGATCCGGTTACGGCTACTGAATTCTAGGGCCCCGCAGATGCGGGGCTTCTTTTTTATAGCCTCTCGCCAGCTAATGCGGCCAGTTGTACGCTTCATCTTGGGGTGCTTGTCTAGCATGGCACCTCTACTAGTCCTGTCGCTGCGTTAGCAGCGTTCGCTATAGGACTGAACTCGAACGCATTCACCATGAACCTATGAGAGGCAGAAGGGATGGGAGAAACATCGAGCACCGCGTCTTCGGACGGTGAGCTTGTAGCAGTCAGTAGTAGGATGTTCGAGAACATCAGAGATCAGCTTGTCGCTGGTGAATTTCGAGTAGAACTATTTGACTGCAAGGCGGTGCAATGCGTCGAGAACGAGCCATTGGTCTTCGAGGGGATTGGCGTCGTCAGCCAGGCGAAGGATGGAAGCATTGGATTCACGCTCCTGTGCCAGAAGGTTGACGCTCGCTTCGATCCATTCGTAGAGCTTTTCAGCGACTTGGAACCCGGTAAATTGGTGGAAGACAGGAGTCGCTATAACATTTCGGGGCACGACTCGCTTGGAATACGGTGGCGGTGTGAGCGTCAGCTGTTGGGCGTAGACCAAGGGCAAGAGTTAAGGCTCACTTCAAATCTCACAAACCTGGTTGCGGAGCAGAAGTCATCCCGAAAGGAACTGGAGAAGGAGTACCAAGGCTGGTACTTTTCAGGTGATCTGAAGATGCCGACTCGACCGCATTCGAAGAAGTGGGAACATGAGCGTGGCTCGACTTCCTGGAAGGGAGTGATCGATCATCATGGAAATTCAGAACTCTCGCTCCATGCGCCCCAGGAGGGTTTCAAGCAACGATCAGAGGACTTCCTGCGTGGTGTAGCGATGCTGTGTGGGCGTCCACTTTCGCCGATGTGCGGGTATCGTTTCTTTGGCGACCGGCAAGTAGTAGAGATCTTCGGGCGGCGACGCGACCCTCATCGAAAAGTGATGGTCCCCTTTGTTCCACGTGCGTGGCGATATGCCACATCTTGGAACGAGTTTTTGGAGGCGTGGATTTCCGTCGAGCGTCAAGTAGGCGACCGTAGAGTGCAGACATTCATCTTCCATCACTTTGCCCGCATCTGCTACGCCCAGCAAGAAGGTATCGAGAACGGAGCACAGGTTCTGTCCTCCTCTATCGAGGGCATGCTCGCAAGCTTGTTTATGACGAACGATGATAAGGATCTGGAGTTCGCTCGGCTTATCGAAGTGACGCTTGATTCGGCTTCAAGCGCTGGTCTTGATCTGGATGAGAGGATTGTAAGGCTCTTGACGAAGAGTAAGGAGAACGCAGAACGACCAGGCATAAAGAGCGTTTTCCAGAGCCTGATTCGTCGCGGGCTTCTGAATCCAAAGCTCTTCGAGGCGTGGAACAAGATTCGTCACAAGGCTGCGCATGGTGAGCTGCTTGGAACCACGGACCAAGAGCATCAGAAAATGTACGACCGATTTTTTATATGTATAGAGACTTTCAAGAGATTGGTGTTTGATGTCGTTGGCTATGCCGGGACCACTGTTGACTATCAGAAGCCAGGCTGGCCAGTGATCGAGAAAAGGCTATCTCCCTCTACTGGTGATGGATCTGGACCATGACGTTCCGGTTTCCGGTTGGACCTTCTCACGGTCGCTGCAACATTTGCGGCGAGCAGGGCGAGCTCACTGCGAACCACGTCCCCCCGCAAGGTTGGGCCAAGGGAATAGCGCTTCGGGTGGCGAGCATCGCGGATACCATCAGTGGTGACAAGCATCCGCCCTCCTATAAGATGCCTAATGGCGTCCATTTTCGAACGCTCTGCAGACGTTGTAATGGTGCGCTGATGTCGCCTTTTGACAAGGCGCTCATTTCGATGTGTAACCAAGTGGCGGCGTTGTTGAGAGACCCTGGAAAGGTGACCTTCTATCAGTCCATTAGGGTCAAGCCACAGCTCGTTGCCCGTGGCATCCTCGGCCACATGTGCTCAGTCGGCTTAAACCGCTATGACGAAACACACAGCAGGCATCTATTCGATAGCGCTTCTGATCTGCTTCGCCAAGTTCGATTGCACTACTGGGTCTATCCCTATGGCGGGCGAACGGTGCTGCGGGATTTCGCCCTTTGCAACATAGCTCTCAGCAAGAGCGCGGCGATCTACATCATCAAAAGCTACCCGCTGGCCTTCGCGATGGTATGGGACCGGGGCTTCTCCTTTGAGAATTGGCAGCCAAGAAGCTTCGACTCTTTCGCTGATGCGGCACCCGAAGATGAGGTTGACCTTCCGGTTGATTTCGTTGGGTTGCCGGGCCAGCTCTGGCCCGAGTATGTTCAAGGAAATATGTTCGCGGCCATGCATTCAGACGGTGTCTTCGTCGCGACAGCGAAACGCCCCCGTAGATATCTACAGAAGTAGAGTTATCTCTTCGCAAGACGCGTGCGAACATTCTGGTGCTGCGCGAGAGGCAGCAGCAGAGCGGAGCGCAGCCAAGCTACGTGAGAGTTTTGCCCGTGGCGTTGCCATCACGGATAGAACCTCTTCCTGTCCTTCAAGCAGCGCTTGAACTGCCCCTTGGCATAGACCGGAAGCACCACCGCAGGCCTGTATCTCTCCAAGGTCTCTATCTGCTTCCTGCGCATCACGGCGGGCTTCTTGTGGAAGTAGGCCTCGTGAAGCACCGGCACACGCTTGCTGACAGAGTGGCCGGTGATCAGGGCAATGTCTTCGTCAGGGACGTTCTGGTGGTGGAGCTCTGTGGCGATGGTGTGGCGGAAGGCATGGAAACCAACACCTCTTGGGAAGCCAAGGTCCTTCATGTAGCGGCTGAACTGGCTAAGCGCTGCCAGGCTGTAGCGAGCATTGGTCTCACCGGTCTTACGGTTCACGCCAGCGGATAGGTGTGGGAAGAGGCGAGGGTGACCGCATTCTCTGATGTCACCCATGAAGTCCAGGAAGCCTGCGTCAAGCAGCGGCTTCGGGATAGGGATGGTCCGGATAGATGCCTTGCCTTTTAGGCTTTGCCGACTCCTGAGCCGGGTCCGGTGCGCCAGGTCAGGATCCACAGTCTTCTGGATGCGGATACACCAGACTTCGCTCTCCTGGACGATGTCGGCCACCTTCAGCTGAGCGACCTCGTTGATGCGTGCACCTGTGTAGAGTCCGATCATAGGAAGCCACCATCGGTGGGGGTATTTGCTCGCCCAAGGAATGAAGGTCTTGGGGTCGAAGATGCGCTTGAGATCGTCTTCATCAAAGAGGCGCTCAGGCTTGTTGGCATCGGTGACCAGGTCCTTCTTGATCTCTGCGAACGCAGCCATGGGAGAGGCGTCAATGGCTTTGGTCTTGACCAGCTGATTGAAGAAAGAGACAAGGAAGCGTCGATGCCGTTCGAGCGTTGCAGGGGCAAGCTGAGGAACATCTAGTTCCTTGCCGCAGGCAATGGCTTCGTCATAGCTGATCCCTCGATAGGCGGGGTCAGAGAAGAGGCCTGGGGGCGACCAGCGCATGAGGTCCCAGAGGCGGTAGATGTGAGGGTGGTCAATACGCGAGACGGGGATGTCGCCGCAGGTCATCTGGAGAAACCGCAGGGTTCGGGCTGTGGAGTCGATGGTCTCTTGGGCGAGGCAGCGGCGTTCCCGGTCTCCCAGGTAGTCCTTGATCTCTACGGATAGAAGCCGGGCAGGGTGGGCTGCGGAGAGTGGCTCAAGGTAGCGCGTGCCTGCGGCATTGATGCGAGAGCGTCGAGAGCGCTCCATAGCCGCGTTGAGGATTTCTTGCGCGTGGATGGCCGCTTCGCGTCCGGTGATGACCAGCTCATCAATCCGGAAGCGTCCGATCCTGACGCCCTTAAGGTGCAGCGTGTCATCGGAGTCTGGATTGAAAGGGAAGTCTTGAAGGAAGTTCTTTACTGTTTTTGGCATTGCACTGTCTCCGTAGATGATGGGAGCAGTGCTAAGGCCTAGCGATGATTCGTCAAACGAGATCTAGAGGGTTGCCGCGTTGCTTAGGCATTCGCCGAAACGTTGGAATTAGCGCGAAAACTCTTAGAGGAAATTGGTTCGGTTTGTCTTGCGGGGCGCTGTGGCGTAAGGGTTTTCCTTTGGTGACCGCTTCTATCTTGCAGTCATTTCTGTACTGTACGATTTTGAGGGTGCTTACGCCTAAGCGTGCTTTCTTACAGAATAGGCATTTCGAATTTGTGATTGTGCTCTCAAAAATATCTTCAAGATCATTCCTGTCGCCAAGCTTGGATCCTCTTCGAGCAAGTGCTAATCGCCCACCCCTATGCGGGCTTGGGGATCATAGTCTCTGTCTTCTTTTGATATCTTTACTGATTGCCCTGGGGGTAGTCATTTCAAGCGCACTGCACTGCGCTTCAGCTGCTATCCGATCTAGTTCTCGCCTAAAGGCTGCCTTGCTTTCCATGCCGTAGATGTGGGACTCCGCCTCCATTGCGTCAGCGTGAGGAAGAAGCGCGACGAAAACGGCGTCCTTACCTTTGGTAAACGCGTATGACAATGCAACAGAGCAATCAGTCCGCGAGACGAACGAGATCAGCCGCTTGACCACGTCAATGTGTCCCGCTTTGGCTGCTTCACATATCGCGTTCAAACCACATCCCCTGGGCCTTCCAGCGCGTTCGATTGCTGGTATAAGCAGGTCAACTACTGATGCATGCCCGTCCCTGGCAGCTAGATCCAAGCCAAAGGTGTAGGTGTCGCCTGCGTCTGGCAGCCGAGCTCTTAGCAAGACCTTCAGAACGGGAATATGCCCAAGTGCCGCCACAGTCGGGAAGACTTGAGTCGCACAGATGATGGATGAGGATACCGGTAGCAGCAACTTGACTACGCCCGCGTGGCCGCTCCGCGCTGCTGCGCTAAGGGCGCTGCTTTGGCGTGCCTTAGGATCGCTCAGGGGAATAAGAAGGCGGACAATATCAGCATGCCCTGCCTTTGCTGCCTCCTCTAGCGCTTCTGAGTCGTCAGCCAGTGGGTCGGTCACCGGTAACAGAGCTAACACAGTTTCAATACTGCCACTTTTCGCTGCATTGGCCAGCACCAGGGATTGCTCGCCTGCTGGAGTCGGATCGGATAGGGGTATAAGCTTCTGAACGACCGAAGCCATGCCTCTTTTGGCGGCGTAAACCAAAGGGTAGGCTGTCTTCTTGGGAACTAGCTTGGGAAGGAGCGAGTCTATAACGTGTTCGCGATCCAATGAGATGGCATGGGAAACTGCTTCCCAGGCGAACTCTGATGGCATGTTTGACATCTCAATTAGTGACAGCACCATTGAGATGTCGCCTGCTTGTACCGCTGTTCTTAGCTCGTTCATTGTTTTCAATTTGTGCGCTCCGGCGCAAAGGCTAAGGCAGGGCGCTTGCTTGTCAAGCGGAGACACTGTTCTTATTCGCTTCTGCGCTGTGAAAGCGGATGGGAATTGGCTTGTGCCAGGCTACGGGAGGCGATAGCGTATAGGGCATGGTGCTACTGGCGTTTCCTAATATCGCCATAGGCCATTGTTTCATCTCATCGCACTTATCTCGGGTTTTTAAGAATGACCAAGCCGTCACTCGATTCCATTGCCTCCGCCAAAGCCAAGCTTGCTGAAGAGCTGCGCAAGCTTGAGGAACAGGAAGTTCAGCTTCTCCAAGAACAAGCCGCTGATGCCTTCGCCGAGGTCGCGAACCTCGTTTCCCAATACGGTAAGAGCTTCTCTGCGAAGCAGCGCGCCGAGATCGTCAGCATGCTCGGGGCTGATGCGCCCAAGAGGGGAGCTGCGGCGAAGAAGGACGTCGCGCCCAAGTATTGGCTTCCCCACACTGGCGAGACCTGGACCGGTCGGGGTAGGACCCCTCGTGCTTTCGCTGCTTGGGAAGGGACTTCCGCTTACACGACTTGGAAGGCCTCCCATCCCAACGAAAAGTTCCCAGCGTTTCCGGGGTGAAAAGACAGAAGCCCCGCGATGCGGGGCTCCTGACTTTGTTGCTCACTCACTTCGGCTTCTTGGTGCCGTAGGGAGCCTGGTTGGTAGGCTTCAGCGAGATGCCCGCCTTGCTCGCCTGGCCGTAGACTGTCTATCGGGCGGCCTGCGCAGATGATGTCGTTCTACGGCTCCCTTGCAGCGTCATTTGGGTTTTAACGGTTGGCTGGCGAAACTGTTAGAGGAGCGGCCCGTTCCCTCGCTTTGGTGGGGGCGGGTCTTTTTTCTTGCGAATGCTTGCCAACCAAATAGCTAGGCTAATGCGAGTTTTGGAAATGAAGCTTCGCAAGCGTTCCCGTCTCGTTCCCTGATGTAGCACCATAAATTCCTCTGCTCTAAGGTTTTTTGCGGCTTACTTATTCGCTAGATCCTTCAACAGTTGCAAGGCCTTTGCTTGTTTGGGACTGTCTAGTTGCGATAGCACTAGGATTGCCTCAGCCACAACATCCGATGCCGCCACAAAGTAGGCCGCAGGAAGGTCTAGAAGCTCTGCGAGCTTCTCGATGGTCTCCAAGTCCGGCTTGTGCATCCCTCGTTCATATCGGCTGATGCGAGGGGCCGTCGTATTTGAGTCATCCACGCCCATGAGCATTTCGCCTAGCTGAGCTTGGGTCCAGCCTTTGGCGACGCGTGCTGCGCGTAGCCGATGACCAAGGGCTGTAGGCGTGGGCTGAGGAGCGGGCATCCGGCAGAAACAAACACGTTGACTCTCCAGAGTTTGACCGCATAAGCTTAGTCGGTCATTTGCGTTCAACGCAAAATTGAACCTGGAGGCTGTCGAATGGATATGAGGTGCTGGGCAGTGGTGGGTCTCCTGGCGTTCGCTGCTTCTGCCGAGGCTGCGCAAAGCTTGTCGTGCCAACTGCAGAGCGGTCAGTTTCGGGGGGATGGGGGAGGAAAGCCCAAGGTCTCCGAGTTCATCTGGGCCTCGGGTCATAGCTCCGCAACGCCCACTGGGCCCATCCGAACCAGGATCGGCCGCATAGACCCCGTCGAGGGCCGCGACTACAAGCGCGCTATCAAGCTGGATGGCAAGCCGGTGCTGCTGCCTGCCGAAGCACATAGCGTCATCGGCTTCGGCAAGGTCTACGACTTCGGGGGAACCGTTGCCTTGGCTTACCTCGGCGAGCGTGAGGAGGACTCTTCTGCGCGGCCTAGCCAGATCGTCGTCGTCATCAATAAGGCCGGGTCAGTGATCGACAGCGAAGTCCTGCCTGGCACTGCAACGAATCCGGGCAGTCACTGCCTACTCATCGACTGAAGGAACACACATGAAGAAGCTCTGGATGGTCTCCGTCGCTGCGCTGCTGGTTGCTTGCTCGGGCGGGCCTGGTAGTGGCGATGTTGAAAAGGCGCTGACGGCGTATTTCAAAGAAGCAACAGGTACGACCATGACGTTCGAGAGGTTGAAAGTTGGCGAGTGCGTGCGAGGGGACAGTCCTGGCTATGCCTGCAATGTCACTGGAACTGCGCGGTATCAGCTGGGCACTCGGACTGAGCAACAGCAGCTTGTCGGCACTTTCGTCATCGACAAGGTCGATGGCACTTGGACCGTCGTAGACCGTCGCTGAATTCAAGCTCGCCGCCAACCCCTGGCTAGGAGGTTCAGATGTGGACGTTTTTCAACGTGGTGCGTTGGCTCATCACGGTCGCGGCACTGTGGTGGCTTTGTAGCGTGGTGTTTGAGGAGGGCACTACCGCTGAAGGAGCAGTATTTGGGCTGATGCTCTTCGGCCAGGTTGTCTTCTGGCCCCTCTTGCTGTTGTGGGGGCTGCCGTGGCTACTCCGCCGCCGCTCAAGGCGTGCTCAAGCCCAAAAGTTCTACTGACGTTCGCCTGGGTGAGCCGAAATTGAGCATGAAGTAGCGTTTCACCATTCTCCAAACCATATGACATGTTCGTCCGCTCGGGGCGGACGAACATGTTGCATCAATTTAGTTAGCCATCTCACTCAGCTTTTGCAACCATCCTCGCACTTCACCTGCCGGGTCTCGGTTATCGAGCATTGCTGCGGTCATCTTAGGGAACGCGCTTCTGGCAAGGTGTTGCTTGGCCTTTTTCTCACTCATGGGAGCGCCAAGACCGCGATAGGCGGTATAAGCCTCCGCAAACATCACGGGTGTGGTCTTCCCATCGACCGGATGATCGTTCACTTCGACTCGAACTCCGAACGCCGCTTCGATAGCATCAGAATGAAGGTAGCATTCCATCTCATGCTTTCTGGTCTGAACTCCCCAAGAGCCGTCCTCTCTGGCATTTATCGCAGTGACCGCGTTTGCGTAATCTGCAACGTCGCCGTCGTAGATGTGCGCCTCTCTACGGCCAAGTCCTTTTAGGTAATTCGTATTAACCCAGTGGCCAAGCGTCCCGCCTCCTAGAGAGACGAATGCAAAACGTTGGTCAATTTCAAGGTTTGGCAGCGTTGGGTCCTGTGAATGCAGTGCTTTGCTAAGCGCTTTGAGGGCAGATATGTCATTGGGACCCTCAACGCAAAGCAAGACCTTGACTCGATTGTCCGGAGTCACTCCGAGTGCGTCTGCGACCATTCCGAAGACATCCACGCCGCTAAGGACAGTTGGCCAATTTGTGACTGCATCGCGACAGATAAAGCGAATGCTGTCTTGTGGTAGTTCTGAAGCAAAGCCAGGACTGTGCGTGGTAAGAATGACTTGGCACCCCGAATCCTCCGCTAAAGACTTAAATGAATCGATAAGAATTCGCTGGTTATTTGGATGCTGCGCTGTTTCTGGTTCTTCGATTGCGTAGATGATGCTTCGGCGGCTACTCGTCTTCAGTCTTCTTTCCGCTTCAGCTTTGAAGAAGCTAACAAGAACAAGCCGCCTGACGCCACTTCCACGCTTGTTTAGTGGGATGCCATCATCAGTAGTAAGGCCCACTGAAAAGAGTCCGAGCCACTTTGCTGCGGTAGGTGGAGTGAACTCAGGCGTTAATTCGCTGGCCAGATTCGGATCGAGTGTCATCAGTGCACGATGGGTGTGCTTGGCGATCTCTTCCGCTTTGTCCCTCACGCGTGCTTGGATTCTTGCTATGTCATCTTGCACCTCTGCCAATGCTGCGGAGACTGCCGCTTTCATTGGACTCTGCACTTCGTCGTCGGAATCTTTACTGCTACGGTCGCTTTGAAATAGAGCAAAGATTGGCAAGTGGGGTTCAATCTGTTCCCAAATGCGCTTCACATCTTCTTTGGGCTTGCTGACGGGAATTGCTTTCTCTGCTAGTTCAAGATCCTGGGTGGCCGCCCACAGAGCTCTTCTCATGCCAGGATTTCCTTTGAGCGCAACATCCAGCTTCAGTTCTTTCACTTTTGCCTGAAGCTCCCTCTCCTTCAGTTCTAAGAGATTGTCCACGCTTTGAGCTGTTGGGTGGTTGGCAATGATGAAAATTTCAGTCGCCGGTTTTTTCGCCGCGCATCCATAAATCTTCCGAATTTTGAGGTGCCCCTGCGGATTGAGCAGAAATTCATCCGCTAATGTGGTTTCCGCCCCAGCGTCCAAAGTCAGTTTTGAGGGGAGCTCCGAAAACGTACAGGTTATTTGCACATCGGTGCTGCCACTTCGAATATTTGCGTCGGTGGACTCCATTGAGATCAAGTCGCTATTGAAGAAGATCTCAAGCGCTTCCAGCAAGGTTGATTTGCCGATGTCGTTTTTTCCCACCAGTGTGGTCAAATCCGATAGTTTGACCTCTACCTCATGCTCATAGCAGCGAAAGTTCTTAACACTGACAGATTCCAGGCGCACTATATACCCCCTGTATTTATATGGCCTATTGGTTCATGGGAGAGCTTTTGGTGTAGCGTCTGAAATTTACCACTTGCCAGATTATTTTTTCTGTAGGGAAATTCCTACGCGCTCCTTGCGGTGAAGGGCGGGCAGAAGGGGCTGGCTCAACTCGATTCAGGGTGCTTCAAATGTCAGAAGCAAGAGCGCACTTAGGCATTGCCCTTCGGGCAATGCGTGCGCAAGAGGCTGTGCCCCTTGACCCCCTAAAAAAGCGCTTGCCAAAGCCTAAATCGTAGGCATAAAGGCAAGTGCGGGGGCCGGAACGAGGAGCATCAATGGCCATCTATCACACAAGAGTAAAGACATTCAGTCGTGCCCAAGGTCACGCATCCACAGCTGCAGCAGCCTATCGCGCAGGCCTGCTCATCATCGATGGCCGCACCGGTCTCCGGCACGACTACCGAAGGCGCGGCGGGGTCGTTGAGACACGTTGCCTCGCTCCCGACGACGCTCCCGATTGGGCTTTCGATCCTCGGCAGCTTTGGCCTGCAGCCGAGGCTTCAGAGCGGCGCAAAGACGCTACCGTTGCCCGTGAGTTCGAAGTGGCGCTGCCCCACGAACTGAGCAACGAGCAGCGTTCCGATCTGGCAGCCGAGATATCGCGCTGTCTGGTCCAGCGGTACAGGTTCGCTGTCCAATCCAGCATCCATGAGCCACAGACCGCTGACGGGCTCAACTATCACGTCCACATCCTAGCCACGACCAGGCGGATGGACGCAGAGGGGCTGAAGGACAAGACCAGAGAGCTTGATGGTGGCCCTTCGGGTCGAGGTGAAGTGGAATGGATCCGCGCGATGGTAGGGGAGGCCATCAATGCTCACCTGGCCGCTGCCGGTGTCTCGGCACGCGTCGATCACCGCAGCTTGAAGAATCAGGCCGCCGAGGCCGCAGAGCAAGGCGACGAGCTTACAGCGGCGGAGCTTTCACGCATCCCAGGGCTTCATTTGGGCAAAGATGCGACGGCGCTTCATCGCCGAGGCGTCGATACAGTCCTTAAGCAGGGCAATGACGGGATCCACCAGGTCAACAGCGCCGCTTGGGATCGCGCCGTGGCCGAGATGGCAGGAGAGGGCAGGTTGATGGAGCCCGCATCCGATCAAGCCATGCCGGTCGGCCCGCGCGAAGTTGCTTCGCATCCTCCCGTCCTACCAATGCTGTCTCCTGGTGGAGTGACTCCTCTGGGTAACGTGGCCAGGGAAGTCATGACGGTTGAGGCGGTTGCCGCGCCCCTTCATCGGCAACCGGAGGCCACAGCATCCAAGCAGGCCATGAAGGAAGTGTTGGAGATGTGGGCGGAGGCGTGGATAGAGGCGCTGCGAGATAGGCTCAAATTCACGCGCAGATTGCTGCGCAACAGTGCTGCCTTGATATCCGCTCATGTCGCGGCGCCCAGGCTCCGGGGCGATTTGGAAGAGCTGCTCGTAAGACTGAAGAAGTTGAAGCGGGACGCGCTACGCTTCAAGCGTAGGCTGAAAGCTGAAGATCGTGCCCAGCACGTATTGGCTCAAGCAGAATTTGCCTTGGAGAACTTCGAAAGCCAGAACCCAAGGCCGGGCCTCTTGAATCGGTCGGATTGGTCGCGTCGCCGAGCGCGCCGTGTCAGAGCTTTCGAGTTGGGACGCGAGGAGTATCAACGCGCTCACGAAGCCACTGGCCCGAAGGCCCAAGAAGACTACAACCGTCAGACAGATGAGTCCCTTTCGCATTTGGAGAATTGGAGTGAAGTGTTGCTGCGTAGATATCCGGTGGAGGATGCGCCCATTGACGCTCCTGAAGCCCCTATTCCAGCGGACCCCTTGCTCGTAATGAATCCTGTCAGAAATCCTGGAGCCCGGTTGCACTGACCGACAAGCAAAGGCCCCGGCGAACCGGGGCTTTAGCCAACTCTGGACTCGTTGCCATTAGTGGTAGGTAGGGCCCCGAGTGGGCTTGGATGCCGTGCCACGGCGATCTGAAATCATGTCGCTGAGCTGCACCTGGTCGCGTTCTACCACGGCTTCTCTGACCCTAACAGCAGGTTTCAGTGTGTGGTCGTCAGCAGGAGGCTTTGGGTGCATGCATCGGTTGATCAATTCGTCGGCGATTTCGAGGGCATGGATGATGTCCTCGATCCGCTCTTGCGTGTCTCGTGTCCGGTCTTGGGCAATCAAAGGGCACAGCACTCGACTAGCGATAGCTAGCTTTCTTTCTAAGGGCATATGAAGCTCCTAACGTGGGGGAGCTTTCATAAAACCACCATTTGCGTTGATCGCAATAGTTGTGGCGTTTGTCAGTGCCAATGTTGGCCCGTTAGAGATACTCCTAGACGTTCCATGTAATTCTTGGCGCGGAGATACGCTATCCCAGCAACTTCTTCAGTGCAGCGAGCTCAAGATTGAAGCTCAAGGATGACAGGCCCGCTGTTTTGAATTCAGGAGTGATCAGCCCATTGAGCTTTTCTGCCGGGGTGAATTCCCGGCTGTAGACGGGATGGTGCTCATCATCAAGCTCGTGGCCGACGATCTGGGCGCGCATTTCTGAGGCGACACCGAAGCCCTGCATCTGCTGGATGACCGTCTTACGCAGGGAATGGAAACCGCGTTTGGCCTTGGGCCACGCTTTCCCGTGCTCCGCGAGGTGGCGGGTAAATGCCTTGGAGATCCAGTTCCCCGCGCCATTGACGGCATTGGCCTTCGCTTGAGGGAAGAGACGGCTTGAAGTGGGCAGGCTTGCAACATAGTCGCCGAAGCCCAGGGCAATCAGGTCGGCGTGGATCGGGACAGTCCGGATGCTGGCCTCGCTCTTGAGGCGCTGGTGCTCGCCCTCGTCATTAATATGGATGTAGGCCACCCCTCCCTCCGTTTGCACATCGCTCACCAGTAGCTGCCCAACTTCAGAGGCCCGGGCGCCCGTATACAGGCCCAACAAGGCTGCCCAGCGCGCGGCAGGTGACAAGGTGGCAAAGGCCGATGGAGCAAAGAGGAGGCTGATCTGCTTCAGGTCGAAGGCCTTGAAGCCCAGCTTGCGCCGCTTTCGCTTGGCGCTATTGCCGTATGAGACATGGCTTCGGGCCGGATTGCTGTCTGTGTAATAGCCAGCGGCAATCAACCAATCGAAGAAGCCGCCCAGATAGGACTGCTTGTTCACTCGGGTCGGGGTTGAGATGCCAGCATCGGCGAGTGACTGATAGAAGTTCGACAGGTCGATTCGGTTGATGCTCGGCAGGGGATAGTCAGGGCCGGTGACGCGCACGAACCCGTCAATGGCCGACTTCTTGATGCTGTAGGTCTTGGGGATGGTGTCGGGGGCAATGGCTTTGAGCCAAAGATCACGCGCTTCCATCAGCGACAGGACCTTGCTGGGCTGGGGCTTGGAGGGAACTGCCGGGGCGGCTGCCGCGCCGAAGAACGCGGGATTGACCCGTCCGATACTCTCGATGGCGCGAGTCAGCGCCTCGGTATCTTCGCCTGGCTCCGCTTGGATACGCAGGGTGCCATTGGCATCTCGTTCGAGGGTGTAGTCCTGGAGCCGTTGACCCCGAAGCTCCTGGAGCCATTGCTCTGCCGTCTTCTCGCCCATGCCGTTCTTCCTGATGGCGCTGAAGACCTCAGCATAGCGGGC
Organism: Stenotrophomonas sp. A3_2; assembly: GCF_036624925.1. NCBI lineage: Bacteria > Pseudomonadati > Pseudomonadota > Gammaproteobacteria > Lysobacterales > Lysobacteraceae > Stenotrophomonas > Stenotrophomonas sp. A3_2. Next base: position 66,769 of record NZ_JAZKVY010000336.1, on the reverse strand, counting down.
GGCCAGGACCAGGGCGCAAGCCTGGGCGCTGCGCATTTCGCGCGTTCGAAGGCTTCGCTTGAGAATTCGGCAGCCCAGGAGGGGCTGGAGGTCGACGGGCACGCGCTGGCGGAACGAAAAGCCCGCTGGCGTCTTGATCAAGTGATGGGGAACTCTCATCGGGATGTGTCCCGATTTGTGTCCTGCCCCTTGCTAGGCCCAGAAAAGCAAAACCCCTGATTTCTCAGGGGTTTGCAGAGTCTGGCGGAGAGAGGGGGATTCGAACCCCCGAAGCGCGGTTTAGACGCTTACACACTTTCCAGGCGTGCTCCTTCAACCACTCGGACACCTCTCCGGATCCCTGCCACCGGCAAACGCCTCAGCAGGGGCGCAGATTCTAGCGGGCGGCGCGGCCGGACACAAGCGCCCAGATCACGGACGCATCCGGGCGCATTGTTGGCGAGGGGGCTGGACAGGCATGGCACAATGGAACATCCGATGGAAAACGGTGGCCTGATGTCCTACCTCGTCCTTGCCCGCAAGTGGCGTCCGAAGCGTTTTGCCGAGCTGGTGGGCCAGGAACACGTGGTCCGTGCGCTCAGCAACGCGTTGGACAGCGGCCGTGTCCACCACGCGTTCCTGTTCACCGGTACCCGCGGCGTGGGCAAGACCACCATCGCGCGCATCTTCGCCAAGTCGCTGAACTGCGAGCAGGGCACCAGCGCCGACCCGTGCGGCCAGTGCGCGGCCTGCCTGGACATCGACGCCGGCCGCTACATCGACCTGCTGGAAATCGATGCCGCGTCCAACACCGGCGTGGATGACGTGCGCGAGGTGATCGAGAACGCGCAGTACATGCCGTCGCGCGGCAAGTACAAGGTCTACCTGATCGACGAAGTGCACATGCTGTCCAAGGCGGCGTTCAATGCGCTGCTGAAGACGCTGGAAGAACCGCCGGAGCACGTGAAGTTCCTGCTGGCCACCACCGACCCGCAGAAGCTGCCGGTCACCGTGCTCAGCCGCTGCCTGCAGTTCAACCTCAAGCGCCTGGACGAGGATCAGATCCAGGGCCAGATGACGCGCATCCTGGCGGCAGAAGAGATCGAGGCAGATGGCAGTGCCATCTTACAGCTGGCCAAGGCCGCTGACGGCAGCCTGCGCGACGGCCTGTCGCTGCTGGACCAGGCGATCGCCTATGCCGGCGGCGCGCTGCGCGAGGACGTGGTGCGCACCATGCTGGGCACGGTCGATCGCACCCAGGTGGCGGCGATGCTCGATGCGCTGGCCGAGGGCGATGGCCCGCGCCTGCTGCAGGTGGTGGCCGCGCTGGCCGAATTCTCACCGGACTGGAGTGGCGTGCTGGAAGCGCTGGCCGAAGGCCTGCACCGCATCCAGGTGCAGCAGCTCGTACCGGGTGCGGCCGCTGCCGAAGGCCTGGACGCCGTCGCATTCGCCGAGCGCCTGCGCCCGGAAGTGGTGCAGCTCTGGTACCAGATGGCGCTGAATGGCCGCCGCGACCTGCCGTTGGCGCCGAGCCCGCGCGCAGGTTTCGAAATGACCGTGCTGCGGATGCTGGCATTCCGCCCGGCCGTAGCAGTCCCGCCGGTACCGAAGTCGGTGGATGGTGCAGGCAATGCGCCGGGTGGCAATGCTGCCGGTGGTGGCACCGGTGCGGGTACCCACGAAGCGATGCCGGCGACTGCCGCCGCTTCGGCAAGCCCGGCCGTGGTGGCGCAGGTGGCCGCTCCGGTGCAGGCCGCGCCGCGCGAACCTGAACCCGAACCCGAGCCGGCCCCGCAACCCGAACCGGACCCGACGCCGGAGCCCGAGCCGGTTCCGGTGGAAGAGCCTGTGCAGCCGCCGCCGATGAAGGCCGAGGCCGCTCCACCGGCTGCTGAAGCGGAAGCGGGCGACGACCTGCCGCCGTGGGCCACCGACGAAACCGAGGCGCGTGACGAGGCGCTGGCGGCCGAGATGGCGGGGCCAGACGCCGCCATGGTCGCGCCCTGGCATGAGCCGCCGGCTCCCGTCGTGGCTCCCAGCGAGCCTGCACCGCCCGAGCGCCCGTTCCGCACTGAAGGCATTGCCATCGCGCCGGCCGAGCCCGCGCCAGTGCAGGGGACCGCGCCGCTGGAAGGTGTCAGCGACCTGGCCACGGCCGAGGACTGGCTGGATCTGGTTGCCAACAGCGGCCTCAGCGGCCCGTCGCGGCAGCTGGCGGCCAACGCTGCCTTCATCAGTTGCCAGCACGGGACCTTGAAACTGGGCCTTTCGCCCGGATTTGAGTACCTGCGCTCTGAGCGTGCGCTGGCCGCCCTGGGCGAGATGCTGGAGAAAGCCCTTGGCCAGGCCCCGAAGATCGTGGTCGAGACCGTGGAGATCGAGCACGTTCCGGCCGAGACCCTGCATCAGCGTGCCGACCGCCAGCGTAGTGAGCGGCAGCAGGTGGCAGAGGCTGTTTTCATGGACGATCCGGAGGTGCAGGTGCTGATCCAGCAGCACGGTGCCCGGGTTGTTTCCGATTCCATCCGTTCTTTTGACGAGTAAGAGACTATGCGCGGCAACATCGCCCAACTGATGCAGCAGGCCCAGAAGATGCAGGAGAACCTGCAGAAGGCCCAGGAAGAAATCGCAAGGATCGAAGTGACCGGCAGTGCCGGTGGCGGCATGGTCAGCGTGACCCTGACCGGCGCCAAGGAATGCCGCAAGGTACGCATCGACCCGTCGCTGACCAGCGACCCGGAGATGCTGGAAGACCTGATCGCCGCCGCCTTCAACGATGCTTCGAACAAGATCGATGCCGAGTCGAAGTCGAAGATGGGTTCGGCCACCGCTGGCATGCAGTTGCCGCCGGGCATGAAGCTGCCGTTCTGATTCTTGGCGGGACGCCTGCTGCTGCAGGCGCCCGCTGCAACCCTCAGTCGAGCATGGCTCGACTCTACACGTAGCTGTCGAGCTTGCTCGACGCCATCAAAGCACACCGCCGTGTCCGCACCCCTGCTTGAACAATTGATCGACGCGCTGCGGGTGCTGCCTGGCGTGGGCCAGAAGACGGCGCAGCGCATGGCCTACCACCTGCTAGAGCGCGAGCGCGAAGGTGGCCAGCGCCTGGCCCAGACCCTGGCGCTGGCGGTGGAGCGCATCGGCCACTGTGCGCAGTGCCGCGATTTCAGCGAAACCGAGCTGTGCCCGACCTGTGCCAACGGCAGCCGCGAGCGCAGCCAGCTGTGCGTAGTCGAATCGCCGGCCGACCGCCTGGCCATCGAAAACGCCACCGGCTTCCGCGGTGTCTACTTCGTGCTGCAGGGGCGACTGTCGCCGCTCGATGGCGTCGGCCCGCGCGAACTGGGCCTGGAGCAGCTGGAGCGACGGCTGGCCGAAGGCGAGGTGCAGGAGCTGATCATCGCCACCAGCGCCACTGTCGAGGGCGAGGCCACCGCGCATTACCTGGCGCAGCTGGCGCGCGCACGCAAGGTACAGCCCAGCCGCCTGGCGCAGGGCCTGCCGCTGGGCGGCGAGCTCGAATACGTTGATCGTGGCACGCTGTCGCACGCGTTCGGTACGCGCAGCGAATTCCGCGATTGAGCAACGGCCGGACGTGGCCGGGCGTGGGCGGCCTACAATGCGGGAGACATCTCCGCCGAGGCCGACCATGAGCAACGAAACCCTTTTCAGCAAGATCATCCGTCGTGAGATCCCGGCCACCATCGTCTACGAGGATGACGAGGTGCTGGGCTTCAAGGACATCGCACCGCAGGCGCCGGTGCATGTGCTGTTCATCCCGAAGAACGAGATCATTCCGACCCTGGATGACCTGCAGCCCTCGCAGGCGCACCTGATCGGCAAACTGGCCCTGGCCGCTGCCGAGTACGCGCGCCGCGAGGGATTCGCGCAGGACGGCTACCGCATCGTGATGAACTGCCGTGAGCATGCCGGGCAGACCGTGTTCCATATCCATATGCACCTGCTGGCGGGGGCACCGCTGGGGCATTTCGGTGCGCCTGGGCGTTGAAGCCCCTGTCCACGCCATGCGTGGATGAAAAAGGCCGCCCGAGGGCGGCCTTTCCGTCATGCCTGTGCGGTGGCGCTCACCACCAGCCCCAGCGGCCATAGCCGCCCCAGTAAGGGCCCCACGGACCCGGACCCCACGGGCCATAGGGGTAGGGCACCACATCGACCTGGCGCTGTTCCGGCCACAGGTAGATGACATCGGCCGCCAGCTTCGGCAGGCGATAGTCGTACTCGCCGATGCGGGTGTTCTGGTAGCCGTCGATCTTGCCGATGAAGGTGACGTCACGACCTGCCTCGAACACCGCCGGGTCGTAGAAGCCGGCACGGCAGGCGATGAAGCGGCCGTCGCTGGCATCGGACGAGGTGGTGTTCGGGCGGCCACTGCCATTGAGCGGGCGCGAGATGATCTGGAAGCAGGTCTCGCCCTGGCCAGGCTTGGTTTCGATGATGCGACCGCCCCAACGGACCGGCGTGCCGACCTGCTGGGTAGCGACCGAGTCGCGAGGAGAGACCAGGCTGAACTGTCCCTGCAGCGGCTTCGGGGCCGTGGCGCAGGCCGACAGGGCCAGCGTGGCCACAGCGGTGAGGAGGAACTTGGTGTTCATGGGGAGGCTCCGGAAGTCGGGCGATGCCTGCGCAGGTCCCGCAATAATGAGGCGAGGTCGTTGCAAGTTCCAGCGTAGCGCGCGTCGGCGAAACGCTGGCTGAGCGCGAGCAGGGTGGGGTCGGGTCGCTGCCGGTGAACCCGCTGTGCCCAGTGCTGTGCGGTTTCGTGCGGTTCTCGGGCCAGGCCGAGGCGGGCGTAGCGTCGCCCGAGGCGATGCCAGGCGCGCAGCAGCGGGTCGCGTTCGCGCTCGCCGCGGGCCAGCAGCCAGGCCATCCACGCCAGTGCCAGCAGGGCGGCCACGACGAAGCCGGCGACCAGCTGCCCGGGACCCAGATCGTCCAGCCCGAAAGGCTTGAGCAGTTGCTGCTGGCGGCGCGCATCGAAGGACAGCACCAGATCGTTCCAGCCGCGGCGCAGCCAATCCCCCATCTGGCCCAGCTGCAGCCACCGCTGTCGCAGTGGTGTGTCCGTGCCGGCCTGCAGGCGGTCGTCCAGCGTGTCCAGGATGCGTTCCGGTGCCACGGCCGCCGTCGGGTCTACCCGTACCCAGCCGCGCTGCGGCAGCCACACCTCGGCCCAGGCGTGGGCATCCATCCGCCGCACCACCCAGTAGTCGCCGATGCGGTTGCGGGTGCCGCCGGCGAAACCGGTCACCACCCGCGCGGGTACACCCGCGTTGCGCATCAGCACCACGAAAGCCGAGCTGAAGTGTTCACAGAAGCCGGCCTTGTAGCCGAACAGGAACTCGTCGATCGGGTCGCGCCCCGCCGCCGGGGTATCCAGCGTGTACGAGAAATCCGTGGTGATCCACTGCAGCGCGCGGCGCACGATGGCCTCGTCATCACCGCCGGCGTCCTGTCGCCATTGCTGGGCCAGGGTGGCGGTGCGCGGGTTGAAGCCGGCCGGCAGCTGCAGCGTCGCGCGGCGCAGAAGGGGCGACAGCGTGCTGTCGAACTGCCGTGGAGGGGCCGAATGCAATCGCCAGCGGCTGAGCGAGGCCAGCGGGCGCTCGCTGCGCAGGCTCATGTCCGCATCCAGCATGCTGCCCGCAGGCGCACCGCTGGGCAGGTCCAGCGCCACAAGCTGGCGGCGGTCAGTCGGCTCGTAGTCGATCTGGTAATCCCAGCCCTGTGTACCGGCTTCAACCACCGCAGCAGGTCGCCGCGCGCTCGCAGGCTCGCGTGTCCAGCGCCGTCCATCGAAGGCGGTCAGTACAGGGCCGCGCCAGTAGCGCTGCGCCGGCTCGGGTGGGGCACCGAAGAACTGCACGCGCAACGCCGGGGTGTCGTCGGCCATCAGGTCCAGCCACTGGCCGGGTTCCATGCTGTCGGACAGCCCCGGTGTACCCACGGCGCGCTCGGGAACGCCCCACAGTGGCGTGGCAAGGCGCGGGAACAGCCAGAAGCAGGCCAATGCCAGCGGCAGGCCGATCGCCAGCAGGCGGCCGACACCACGCAGCTGCCCGCGCAACGGCAGGCGGCCAGCATGGCCTTCATCCTGGGCCAGGCGTTGCAGGGCGAGCAGTGCGCTGACCCCGGCCAGCGCGGCCAGTGCTGTTGTCAGCGGCCCCTGGTCGAGCAGGAATGCTGCAAAGGGCGAGAACAGCGCAAAGCCGAGCAGACTGCGGGCATCACGCAGACTGCGCAGCTCGCTGGACTTGATCGCCAGCATCGCGGCCAGCAGCGCGCAACCGGTGTCGCGTCTTGGGCGCACCATGCCCATCTGCCAGACGATGGCGCCGAGCATGGCCAGCACCAGCAGCAGGCGCACCGGCATCGGCAGCACTGTCCGCCGCGACAGGGCGGCGGTGAAAATCGCCGCCAGCGCGATCACGCCCGCCAGCAGTGGCGGCAGCTGCAGCAGCAGCGGCAACAGAGCCAGCGCCGCGCTGGCCAGGGTCCAGTTGCGGGCGTTGCGGTCGAGCAGCTCCGGGGTCTCAGTCATGCGGCATCAGCGCCAGCGCGCGCAGGCACAGGTGGTGGTGGCTGGCGCCCTGTCCGGGCCCGAACGGCGGGTGTGCAGGCAGCAACAGGGTGTAGCGGCGGCCCTCGCGCTCGGCTACATCCACCCAGCGCGCCAATCGAGCGATGCGTGCTTCTTGGCCCAGCGGCGCCAATGCGCGCCAGTCGAGGACTACTTCGATGCCGACCGGTTTTTCGTACTCGCGCACCAGCAGGCTGTCGCGGCGTGCCGAGTGCTTCCAGGAAATGCTGCGCGGCGCATCGCCCGCCCGGTAGGGGCGCAGCTGATGCAGTTCCTCGCCGCTGGCGTGGGCACGGGTGTGCAGCGGATCGCTGCCGCTCTCCGGCAGTGCAGGCGCCAGGGCTTCGGCCAGTGGGTAGACCAGCAGCGGCTGTTCCGGCCACACCCACGACCACGCCCGCACCAGGCCCAGGGGCTGGGTCGTGGACAGGCGGATACGTGGAAGCTCCAGCCAGCCCCGGCGTTCGCTGGGAACCTCCAGTTCCACTTCACCACGGCCGTGTGCAGGCAGCGAGGTCCAGGCCTGGCTGTCGCCCAGCTGGAGATGAAGGCCGTGCCGCGCACGCGGATCCCGCAGAGAGAGGTCCACGCGCAGGCGCAAGGGTTGCCCGGCCGGTACCGGCTCGGCGGAGATCGCGTCGATCTGTACGCCGGACAACTGGAGATGCGCGGCAATGGCACTGGCGATTGCCGCTGCCGCCAGCAGCAGGGCCAGCAGCAGGGCGGGATTGTTGTTGTAGTTCAGCGCGCCCAGCAGCATGGCTGCTAGCAGGATTGCAACGAACAGGCCGAAGCGGGTGGGCAGCACATAGATGCGATGGCGATCCAGTCGCTTCGGCAGGGCTTCGGGCCTGCGCGGCCGAGCCAGCAGCTGCATGCGTGCCCAGCGTGTGGCCACGTTCAATCCACCGCGACGGTCTGCAGGATCGCGCGTGCCAATGCCGGCCCCGAACTGGATTCGGCTTCCGCCACCAACCGGTGGCCGGCCACGGCGACGAACAGCGTCTGCACGTCCTCCGGCACCACATGCGCGCGACCCAGCAGCAGTGCATGTGCTCTGGCTGCACGCAGCAGCGCCAGGCCGGCACGCGGCGACAGGCCGACGCGCACGCCTGCGTGCTGGCGGCTGCGGGTCAGCAGGGCCTGCACATAGTCGATCAGCGCGTCGCTGGCATGCACCTGGTTCACCGCGTCGCGCAACGTGCGCACCTGGGTGTCATCCAGCTTCGGCACGGCCCGCGCGATCAGGTCGCGGCGGTCGCTGCCACGCAGCAGCTCGCGCTCGGCCTGGGCGCTGGGATAGCCCATCGCCAGCCGCAGCAGGAAGCGATCCAGCTGTGAATCCGGCAGCGGGAAGGTGCCTGACAGGTCCACCGGGTTCTGTGTGGCGATGACGAAGAAAGGGTCCGGCAGCGGGTGCGTCTGCCCGTCCAGGGTGACCTGCTGCTCGGCCATCGCTTCCAGCAACGCGCTCTGCGTGCGCGGGGGGGCGCGATTGATCTCGTCGGCCAGCAGTACGTGGGTGAATACCGGGCCTGGGTGGAACTGGAACTGGCGGCTGCCGGCTTCATACACCGACACGCCCAGCACATCGGCGGGCAACAGGTCTGAGGTGAACTGCACGCGCTGGAAACTGAGGCCCAGGCTGCTGGCCAGCGCATGCGCCAGCGTGGTCTTGCCCAGGCCGGGCAGGTCTTCGATCAGCAGGTGGCCGCCGGACAGCAATGCGACGAAGGCCAGCCTGACTTCCGGCACCTTGCCCAGCACCAGTGCGTTGACCTGATCCTGTGCCTCCCGCAGGGCCTGACGCAATTGATCGGTTAGCATGCTGGGATTGGGGGACGAGGCTGGCATGATCGTCTCAGATCTGGAATCCACTCGATTATCCATAGAGCAATGCAAGGCGAACAGCGCGCACGGACGATATTTCTCTGGTTATGGACGCTGGTCACAGCGGCCAAGCTGATCGTTGCCGCGCGCCTGCCGCTGTTCGTCGACGAAGCGTTCTATTGGCAGGAAGGCCAGCATCTGGCCGCAGCCTATTCGGACCTGCCCGGGCTGACCGCGTGGCTGGCCCGGCTGGGCGTTGAGATCGGTGGCCATCACGTGCTCGCGTTGCGCCTGCCATTCCTGGCCATCGGTGCGCTGCTGCCGCTGCTGGTAGTGCGCACGGCCACGCGCTGGTTCGGCAACGTGGCCGGTTGGCAGGCGGGCAGCCTCACGCTGTTGATGCCGTTGTCGGCGACGCTGGGCCTGCTGGCGGTGCCGGACGTGCCGATGGCACTGGCGGCGGTGATCTGCCTGCATGCCGGCGCGCGCCTGCTGCACAACGTGGATGCCTCCTCGGCGATGAAGCTGGCGCTGGGCCTGTTGATCGGTGCGCTCAGCCATTACCGCTTCATCGGTGTCATCGGCGTGGGTTTCATTGCGCTGCTGGCATTGCCGCAGGGGAGGCGCATGCTGGCCGATCCGCGCGTATGGGTCGCGTTGGCGGTGGGCGTGCTGGCGTGGCTGCCACTGCTGGCGTGGAATGCGGACAACCACGATGCCGGGCTGAAATTCCAGGTGGTCGAGCGTCATCCCTGGGCCTTCGAATGGGGCGGGCTGTGGTTCCTGGTGATCCAGCCGATGCTGGTGACGCCGATCCTGTGCATGGCGATGTGGAAGGTGGCGCTGGCAGGAACGCGGAGCGGTGGCGGCGCGCGCGTGCAGTGGCGCTATTTCGGCCTGGTGGGCGGCGTATCCACGCTGGGCATTTTCGTGCTCGGCTTCTTTACTGACGTCGAGCGGATCAGTTTCCACTGGCCGCTGCCGGGTTACCTCGCACTGCTGGTGGCGGTGCCGGTGGTGCTCAACGGCTGGCCGCGCTGGCTGCGCCGCACCGGCTGGTGGTTGGCCGGTGCGGGCATGGTGCTGGCCTTCGGCTACTACCTGATGGCCTCCACGCAGGCACTGCGCGAGCAGATGGCCGGCAGCAAGTACTACCCGCGCAATTTCGCCGGCTGGCAACCCCTGGCGGTAGCGGTGCGCGAGGAGTTGCGGCAGATGCCGCAAGGGACACGCGTGCTGGCCGGCAACTTCAAGGTCGGCGCTGAACTGGGTTTCCAGCTGGGTAATGGCAACATCGAGGTGCTGCCGCATCCGCTCAATGACAAGCATGGCCGCACCGCACAGCTGGCACAGTGGGGCCTGCTGCATCAGGGCGAGCGCACGGCGCCGATGCTGCTGGTGCTGTCACCCAGCGACCAGCGCTATCGCGAACTGCTGGCGCGCTATCACGCCATCTGCGATCAGGTGGGGCCGCTGCCTGCGCCACGCGTGGTCAGCAGTGATCACGGATTCCAGCGCTTCCTGTTGTTCCGCCTGCCGGTGCAGCGCGCGCAAGGGCCGTGCGTGACGCCGGCGATGGCGTGGCTGGATGCGCCGTCCAACGGCGAGAAGGTGTCCGGCACGCTCGCGATCAAGGGCTGGGCGTTCAAGGATGGCGTCGGCCTGGCGCGGGTTGAAGTGCTGGTCGATGGCCGCTCCATCGGTGATGCCCGCTACGGGCGTGTGTTCGACGTGCGCCACACTTGGCCGGACAGTACCGATCCGCAGCATCCGGCGGTGGGCTTCGACGCATCGTTGGATACCACCGCGCTGGCTCCGGGCAAGCACTGGCTCGGGCTGCGCCTGCATGGCCGCGATGGCAGCGTGGAGGCGTGGCAGGAGCAGCCGTTCGAGGTTCGTTGAGGTCCTCTGGTCCTGTAGAGCCGAGCCCATGCTCGGCTGCTTCTGCTTCAGATGCAGGCAGCCTCAAAAAAAACAGCCGGGCATGGGCTCGGCTCTACCGTTCACGGCACCGCGAAACCTGCCCTGCGCAGCAATCCGCATAGCGTGATCAGCGGCAGGCCGATCAGCGCGGTCGGGTCGCGGTTGTCGATGGCGTCGAACAGGCTGATGCCCAGGCCCTCGCATTTGAAGCTGCCGGCGCAGTCCAGCGGCTGTTCGGTGGCCACGTAGCGGGCGATCTCGTCCGGTTCCAGTGCGCGGAAGCGGACCTCGGTCAGATCGGTGGCCGTGAATGATGCTCCATCACGGCTGAGGCAGACGGCGGTATGGAAGTGCACGGTCTGCCCGGACATCGCCGCCAGCTGTGCGCAGGCGGCCTCGACCGTACCCGGTTTGCCCAGTGGCTGGCCGTTCAGGTCCGCGACCTGGTCCGAGCCGATCACCCACGCGCCGGGATGCCGGCACGCCACCTCGACCGCCTTGGTGGCGGCCAGGCGGGTGGCCAGGGCCAAGGGCGCTTCGTTGTTCAACGGGGTTTCATCCACCTCAGGGCGCGCGCAGTCGAAGGGCAGGCCCAGCCGCTGCAGCAGTTCACGGCGGTAGCGGGACGTGGAGGCCAGGACCAGTGACATGCGACAATACCGGGGCAGGGCGAAGCAGTCTGGCCCGTCTGCAGCGCCAGCGGCAAGTCCTGTATGGCGGGCATTTGACAGCCGCTGCTCCGATCCTTAGTATTCAGCGGCTTATGTCCGCGAACGTGCCCGAAACGCTGGATGCCTGGCGGATGGTTGTAGCGCGAAGGCGCTTCGACGGTCAGGTCTCCCTGGCTGAATTGACCCGCCTGCAGGGGTTGGTCGCAGATACCGACGGCGAGTGCGTCTACTCGCTTGAATTCGGTCGCGACGACGTCTTGCGGGTATCCTATGTGGAACTGACCATCGACACCGCGTTGCCGCTGACCTGTCAGCGCAGCATGCAGCGATTCCTGTTGCCGGTGAAGGTGACCCAGAGGCTTGGCCTGATCCGCGACGAGGACGAGGAATCGTCCCTGCCGGAGGAATACGAGGCGTTGCTGGTGCCGGAAGATGGCCAGCTGAAGCCGCTGGATCTGGTCGAGGACGAGCTGGTGCTGGCGGTGCCGGTGGTACCGCTGTCGCCCGACGGTGAAGCAGTCGACAAGGACTGGGCGCCGAGCGAAGAAGAAACAAAGAAGGCCAACCCGTTTGCGGCGTTGGCGGCATTGAAGAAACAATAGCAGCCGGTTGTCGTCGGCGGCTGCGGCGAAAGCGAAAAGTGTGCTGGGCGCTGGCGTCCTGTGCGACGAAACGACGAAGCAAAACGAACCGAGTTTGGAGCAATCCCATGGCTGTCCAGAAATCCCGTGTTACCCCGTCCCGCCGCGGCCAGCGCCGTTCGCATGACGCCCTGAGCGCCAAGCAGCTGTCGACCGACCCGACCACCGGCGAAGTGCATCTGCGTCACCACATCACTGCCGATGGTTTCTACCGCGGCAAGAAGGTCATCCAGACCAAGACCTCGGCCGTCGAAGAAGATTGATGTGCCGGGAAGGCCGCTGCCTCCGGGCAGCGGCCTTTGCCTTCTTTCCCGGGCGTGCCGGTGATCGGCGGCCCGCGCAACAGGAAACATGATGAGCAAGCGGATCTACTCGAGGATCGCGGGCACCGGCAGCTATTTGCCGGAAAAAGTCCTGACCAACGCCGACCTGGAAAAAATGGTCGAAACCTCGGACGAGTGGATCCAGTCGCGCACCGGCATTCGTGAACGGCACATCGCGGCCGAAGGCGAAACCACCAGCGACCTTGGCTACAACGCCGCCCTGCGCGCGCTGGAAGCCGCAGGCATCGACGCTTCGCAGCTCGACATGATCGTGGTCGGTACGACCACGCCTGACCTTATTTTCCCGTCCACCGCGTGCCTGATCCAGGCCAAGCTCGGTGTGGCCGGGTGCCCCGCCTTCGACGTCAACGCAGCCTGCTCGGGCTTCGTGTTCGCGCTGGGCGTGGCCGATAAATTCATCCGTTCCGGTGACTGCAAGCACGTGCTGGTGATCGGCACCGAAACGCTGACCCGCATGGTCGACTGGAACGATCGCACCACCTGCGTACTGTTCGGCGATGGCGCTGGCGCCGTCGTGCTCAAGGCCGACGAAGAGACCGGCATCCTCAGCACCCACCTGCATGCCGACGGCAGCAAGAAGGAACTGCTGTGGAACCCGGTCGGCGTCTCGAGCGGTTTCAAGGACGGCGCCAACGGTGGCGGCACCATCAACATGAAGGGCAACGACGTGTTCAAGTACGCCGTCAAGGCGCTGGACTCGGTCGTGGACGAGACCCTGGCCGCCAACGGCCTGGACAAGTCCGACCTGGATTGGCTGATTCCGCACCAGGCCAACCTGCGCATCATCGAAGCCACCGCCAAGCGCCTGGAGATGTCGATGGACCAGGTGGTGGTGACTGTCGACAAGCATGGCAATACCTCGTCCGGCTCGGTGCCGCTGGCGCTCGACGCCGCCGTGCGTTCGGGCAAGGTCGAGCGCGGCCAGCTGCTGCTGCTGGAGGCCTTCGGTGGTGGCTTCACGTGGGGTTCGGCTCTGTTGCGCTATTGATAGTGCAAGTTACGACAATGTGAAGCTTTGTCGTTGCGGCCCTCCGGGGCCGTAACGCGTTTAAGGAGGACCTGTCATGGTTGAGCCCATCGTCATCGAAGGGCAACGTGCCTGGCTGAAGCAGTACGGCAAGGGAAGCCGGGCGCTGGCCCTTGGCCTGCTCAATTTTGTTGCCCGTCGTTTCCACCTCGATGCCCTTCGTCCTCCTCCGCACCGTGGCGGCGACGCCGCACGCGAAACCGAGGCCCGCCGCCTTGCAGAACTGCAGGCGCAGGGTGTGAACGTGCCTGACGTGCTGGGCACCGGCCATGCCGCGCTGGTAATCGGCGACAACGGCAGCTCGTTCAATACCTGCCTGCGCCAGGCCGACGAGGCCGGTCGTGATCGGCTGGTCATGGCGGCGATGCAGGCCATTGCCGAAGCGCATGCGCGCGGCGCCTATTTCGGCCAGCCGTTGCCGCGCAACCTCACCTGGGATGGCGACAAGGTCGGTTTCATCGACTTCGAGGAAGATCCACTGGAAGTGATGGACCTGTCCGAAGCCCAGGCCCGCGACTGGCTGATGTTCGGCTATGGCGTGGCCAAGTACTATGCCGACCGCCCCGAGCACCTGCAGGCGATGATGGCCGAGGCGATGGGCGGTGCCCAGGCACCGGTGCGCGAGCACGTGCATGCGGTCAGTGGCCGCCTGCGCAGCCTGGCCAGGGTCTGCATGAAGCTGGGCCGGTCAGCGCGCGCGCTGGCCCATTCGATCTTCATCACCCACGGTGCCAGCACTGCTGGCGTGCTGATGCTGGTGGGCCTGTGCGTGGATTTCCTCGCCGACGGCGATCTGGACGTCCTGCAGCTGTTCTGCTGATCGTCGGCCGGGGTCAGATCCCATTTCCGGTGGAAAAGGGATCTGACCCTGTCATTGCTCCATACGCCTGCATACGCGCACGTACAGACGACACAGCGGATTCCCCCTTATCATGGCCCGCTTCGATTGCAACAAGCGGATGACCGCGTGACCGTATCCACCCTCGCTTTTGTCTTTCCCGGCCAGGGCTCGCAGTCTGTGGGCATGCTGGCCGAGCTGGCCGAACTGCACCCGGAGGTGCGTGAAGCCTTCACCGAGGCATCCGATGGTGCCGGTGTCGACCTGTGGGCGTTGTCCCAGGGCGGCCCGGAGGAAATGCTCAACCGTACCGAATACACCCAGCCGGCCCTGCTGGCCGCCAGCATCGGCGTGTGGCGCGCCTGGAACGCCGTGGGCGGTCCGCGCCCGTCGGTGCTGTCCGGCCACAGCCTGGGCGAGTACACCGCCCTGGTCGCCGCCGGCGCGCTGAGCCTGCATGACGGTGCGCACCTGGTGCGCCTGCGTGGCCAGCTGATGCAGGAAGCGGCACCGGCCGGTGTCGGGGCCATGGCCGCCGTGCTCGGTGCCGAAGACCAGCTGGTGCTGGACGTCTGCGCCGAAGCCGCAGGCAGCCAGGTGGTGGTGCCGGCCAACTTCAATTCGCCGGGCCAGATCGTGATCGGTGGCGACGCCGATGCGGTCGACCGTGCACTGGCGCTGCTGGCCGAAAAGGGCGTGCGCAAGGCGGTCAAGCTGGCCGTCAGCGTGCCCTCGCACACCCCGCTCATGCGCGAAGCCGCCAACCGCCTGGCCGAAGTGATGGCCGGCCTGTCCTGGCAGGCGCCGCAGCTGCCGGTGGTGCAGAACGTCGATGCCCAGGTGCACGACGGCGTGGACGCCATCCGCACCGCGCTGGTCCAGCAGCTGTACCAGCCGGTGCAGTGGACCGGTTGCGTGCAGGCGCTGGCCGCGCGCGGCATCACCCAGATCGCCGAGTGCGGCCCAGGCAAGGTGCTGACCGGCCTGGTCAAGCGCATCGACAAGGCCATCGACGGCCGTCCGCTGGCCACGCCGGGCGACTTCGAAGCCGCCCGCGAGGCATGGTCGGCCTGACCTTCCCTGTTCCTGCCGGCCGTACCGGTGGCCGCTGCAAGCGGCACGGTGCGGCGGCCGCTCCCGTCTGAGGAAAACATCATGAGCAAGCCCCTGCAGGGTGAAATCGCACTGGTCACCGGTGCCAGCCGTGGCATTGGCGCCGCCATCGCCGATCTGCTGGCCGCCCAGGGCGCCACCGTCATCGGCACCGCCACCACCGAATCCGGCGCTGCCGCGATCGGCGAACGCCTGGCTGCCCACGGCGGTCACGGCCGCGCGCTGAACGTCACCGATGCCGCCGCGCTGGACAGCATGCTCGATGGCATCGCCAAGGAATTCGGCCCGATCTCGATCCTGGTCAACAATGCCGGCATCACCCGCGACAACCTGCTGATGCGCATGAAGGACGAGGACTGGGCGTCGATCATCGACACCAACCTGACCAGCGTGTTCCGCACCAGCAAGGCGGTGATGCGCGGCATGATGAAGGCACGCAAGGGCCGCATCATCAACATCGCATCGGTGGTGGGCGTGACCGGCAACGCCGGCCAGGCCAACTACGCCGCGGCCAAGGCCGGCATCATCGGCTTCAGCAAGTCGCTGGCCAAGGAAATCGGTTCGCGCGGCGTCACCGTCAATGTTGTCGCACCTGGCTTCATCGACACCGACATGACCAAGGCGTTGCCGGAAGAAGCGCGCACCGCGCTGATCAACGACATCGCCCTCGAACGCCTGGGATCGCCGGAAGACATCGCCCATGCGGTGGCCTTCCTGGCCAGCCCGGCTGCCGGTTACATCACCGGCGAAACCCTCCATGTGAACGGCGGCATGTACATGCCGTAAGCAAGGGGCGCAGGGATTGCGCCGCAAGTGGTTGATCTGCGGGGGTTTTTGCTGCAATGCAAGGCCGCGCCGGTTTCCACTACACTATCCCACGGCCATCGCCCTTGATGGCGACCACTTTTGAACCACAACTCCATCTGGAGCGAGATCCCATGAGCACCATCGAAGAACGCGTCAAGAAAATCGTCGTCGAACAGCTTGGCGTCAAGGAAGAAGAAGTCACCAACAGCGCATCGTTCGTCGATGACCTGGGCGCTGACTCGCTGGACACCGTCGAGCTGGTGATGGCCCTGGAAGAAGAATTCGAGTGCGAGATCCCGGACGAAGAAGCCGAGAAGATCAGCACCGTGCAGGCCGCCATCGACTACATCAAGGCCCACGTCAAGGCCTGATGTCAGACGGCAGTGCGCGCGCGGGCTCACGCTCGCCGCGCACCGCACCCCATGGGGCCGCAGTTGCGGCCCCGTGTGTTTGGGCATCACACCGAAGCAAACCGTGTTACCCGATTGAACCTTCGGGTCAGGAGAATCAGCAATGAAGCGTCGCGTCGTCGTAACCGGCCTGGGTATCGTCTCGCCGTTGGGCAATGATCTGGCCAGCAGCTGGGAAGGCATCACCCACGGTCGTTCGGGCATCGGTCCGCTGACCAACATTTCTGATGCCTACCTGGATCGGTTCACCACCAAGATTGCAGGTGAGGTCAAGGGCTTTGACATCACCGCCGACAACGAACTGTTCGGCAAATTCCGGGTCAGCGGCAAGGATGCCAAGAAGATGGACCCGTTCATCCATTACGGCCTTGGTGCCTCGTTCATGGCCCTGCACGACTCGGGCCTGGAGATCACCGACGCCAATGCCGAGCGCGTCGGCGCCATCGTCGGCGCCGGCATCGGCGGCCTGCTCGGCATCGAAGAGCAGACCATCGAGTTCCACGAGGGCAAGAAGATCTCGCCCTTCTACGTGCCCAAGACCATCATCAACATGCTGCCGGGCCAGCTGAGCATCATCACCGGCCTGAAGGGCCCGTCGTTCTCGGCGGTGTCGGCGTGCGCGACCTCGAACCATTCGATCGGTACCGCGATGCGCATGATCCAGTACGGCGACGCCGACGTGATGGTGGTCGGCGGTGCCGAACGTGGCTCCTCGCCGACCGCACTGGGTGGCTTCTGCGCGATGAAGGCCATGAGCACCCGCAATGACGCCCCGGAACAGGCTTCGCGCCCGTGGGACAAGGACCGTGACGGCTTCGTGCTGGGCGACGGCGCCGGCATCCTGATCCTGGAAGAGTACGAGCACGCCAAGGCGCGTGGCGCAAAGATCTACTGTGAACTGGCCGGCTTCGGCGCCAGCTCCGACGCGTACCACATGACCGCACCGAGCGAGAACGGCGAAGGCGCCGCGCGCTGCATGGTCATGGCCATGAAGGACGCGGGCGTGACCCCGGAACAGGTGGGTTACCTCAACGCGCACGGCACCTCCACGCCGCTGGGCGACCTGGGCGAGACCATGGCCATGAAGACCGCCTTCGGCGACCACGCCTACAAGATGATGGTCAGCTCCACCAAGTCGATGACCGGCCACCTGCTGGGCGCTGCTGGCGGCGTGGAAGCGATCTTCTCGGTGATGGCGCTGCAGGACAACGTCATTCCGCCGACCATCAACCTGCAGCAGCCGGGCGAAGGCTGCGACCTGGACTACGTGCCCAACGAAGCACGCCAGGCCAAGGTCGACGTGGTGATGTCCAATGGCTTCGGCTTCGGCGGCACCAACGGCACGCTGATCTTCAAGCGCGTCTGACCGAGTTGTAGCGTCGGGCCATGCTCGATGCCGCGTTCTACGGAGCCGCCGCAAGGCGGCTTCCGTGCATCTGAACCCCGACCTGGCCGCCATGACCCACGCACCGCTGATCCACCCGCTGCCGCACCCGATCGATCTGCTGGCCCTGCAGCAGCATGACCCGGCGCGCTTCCCGCTGCTGATGGAATCCACTGCCTCGGGCACCGCCCAGGGCCGCTGGAGCCTGCTGCTGGCCACGCAGGGCGAGGGCCTGCGGCTGGACGCCGATGGCCAGGTGCGCGACCTGCAGGGTGCCGTGCAGCCCGGCACGTTCCTGCAGGCGCTGGATCGCGCCTGGCAGCACGAACGTCTGCCGCACGACGGCAGCCACAGCCTGCCGTTCCGTGGCGGCTGGGCGCTGATGCTGGACTACGAAGTGGCCAGCCAGATCGAACCGGTGCTGCCGGCGCGCGCGCGCGAGGACGGCCGCCCGACCGCGATGGCGCTGCGCTGCCGGGCCGCGGTGCTGCACGACCACCAGAACGACGCCAGCTTCGTCATCGCCGAAGCCGGTGAGCAGACCCTGCTGGAGGCGCTGATGACCTTGGCGTCGCAGGCATTGCCGGAGGCCGGGCAGGGCTGGCAGCCGCCGCAGTCGGTCGGCGAGGATGCGCCACAGCGCTTCACCGATGGCGTGCGCCGGGTGATCGACTACCTGCGTGCCGGCGATGTGTTCCAGGTGAACCTGTCGCGGCGCTGGAGCGCGCAGTTCGCCGCGCCGGTCAGCCCGCAGGCGTTGTATGCGCAGCTGCGCCGTGCCAACCCCGCACCGTTCGCCGGGTTGTTCAGCGCGCACGGCCGCCACGTGGTCAGTTCCTCGCCGGAACGGCTGGTGTCGGTGCATGCCAGCCACGCGCAGACGCGTCCTATTGCCGGCACGCGTCCGCGCTTCGAGGGCGACGATGATGCCGCGCGCATCCAGGAACTGGTCGGCCACCCCAAGGAGCGTGCCGAGCACGTGATGCTGATCGACCTGGAGCGCAACGACCTGGGCCGTATCTGCCTGCCCGGCACCGTGGTGGTCGATGAGCTGATGACCGTGGAGAGCTACGCGCATGTGCACCACATCGTCAGCAACGTCAGCGGCCACCTGCGCCCGGAGGTCACGCCCGGCGAGGTGATCGCCGCCACGTTCCCGGGCGGCACCATCACCGGCTGCCCCAAGGTGCGCTGCATGCAGATCATCAGCGAGCTGGAGCAGGTGCCGCGCGGTGCCTACACCGGCGCGTTCGGCTGGCTGAACCGCGATGGCGACCTGGACCTGAACATCCTGATCCGCACCGCCGAAGTGGATGGCCACGAGGTGAGCTTCCGCACCGGCGCCGGCATCGTGGTCGATTCGGACCCGGACAAGGAACTGGACGAGACCCGCGCCAAGGCCCGCGGCCTGCTGCGCGCGCTCGGCCAGCAGGGGTAGTGCCGGCCGCTGGCCAGCAACGCCATTCCCCCACGGTGGGTGCCGACCGTTGGTCGGCACGGAGTCCTCCATGGCCATTCATCCACGCATGGCGTGGATCTACTGATCGCCGCGCCAGGCATGGATTGTGGTGGGTGCCGACCGTTGGTCGGCACGCAGGCGCGACCCCGGTCATGACCCCAATCCATCGGCACGGTATCCTGCACGACGGAATCGAGTTCAGAGGTAGTCCATGGCGGGAGCCAAGCGCGGGTGTCTGTTCGTGGTAACGCTGGTGGTGGTGCTGGCCGCCGTCGTGGCCGGCGCGGGCGCGTGGTTCTTCTACCAGCAGACCCGGTTCGCCGATGCCCCGATCACCCCGACCGCCGAGAGCGTGGTCATCGCCAGCGGCGATGGCATGAACAGCGTGCTGCGCAAGCTGCGCGATGCCGGCGTGGACGAGGGCCAGGACACCCAGTGGCAACTGCTGGCGCGCCAGCTCGATGCGGCCGGCAAGCTGAAGGTGGGCGAGTACGCGCTCAGTGGCGAGCTGACCCCGCGCGAGCTGTTGCTGCGCATGCGCGCCGGCAAGGTGTTGCAGCACCGCGTCACCATTGTCGAGGGCTGGAACATCCGCCAGCTGCGTGCTGCACTCAAGCGCGCCGAGCCGCTGCTGCACACCACCGATACCCTGGATGACGCCGCGTTGATGCAGCGCCTCGGCTTCGGTGGCCAGCACCCGGAAGGCCGCTTCCTGCCGGAGACCTACGTCTACCAGCGCGGCGACAGTGATCTGGACGTGCTCAAGCGCGCCCACGCCGCAATGGAAAAGGCGCTGGACGAAGCCTGGGAAAGCCGCGCGCCGGACCTGCCGATCAACACGCCCTACGAACTGCTGACGCTGGCGTCGATCATCGAGAAGGAAACCGCGCTGGCCAGCGAGCGCCCGCAGATCGCCGGCGTGTTCATGCGCCGCCTGAAGATCGGCATGCGCCTGCAGACCGACCCGACCGTGATCTACGGCATCGGTGCCGCGTATGACGGCAACATCCGCCGCCGCGACCTGACCACCGATACGCCGTACAACACCTATACCCGTGCGGGCCTGACCCCGACCCCGATCGCCATGCCCAGTCGCGACGCGCTGATGGCCGCCGCGCAGCCGGCCGCCGGCGACGCGCTGTACTTCGTCGCCGTGGGCGACGGCAGCGGCGCTCACGTGTTCTCGCCCAGCCTGGAGCAGCACAACGCCGCCGTAGCCCGCTACCTGCAGCAGCTGCGCCAGCAACGTACCCAGGAGATCCCGGCGCAATGAGTCCCGCGCTGCTTCGTCACCCGCGTTTCGTCAGCCTGGAAGGCGGCGAGGGCGCGGGGAAGACCACCGCCATCAATGCCATCCGTGACTGCCTGCGCAGCCACGGCCACGAGGTGGTGCTGACCCGCGAGCCGGGCGGTACGCCACTGGCCGAGCGCATCCGCGGCCTGGTGCTGAAGCCTGATGCCGAGATCGCTGCCGAGCCGCTCAGCGCCGAAGCCGAGTTGCTGCTGGTGTTCGCCGCACGCGCCCAGCATGTGCGCCAGGTGATCCGGCCGGCGCTGCAGCGCGGTGCCTACGTGCTGAGCGATCGCTTCACCGATTCCAGCTACGCCTACCAGGGCGGCGGCCGTGGCCTGGATCCGCAGTGGATTGCCGACCTGGAGCGCCGCGCGGTCGGCCTGCTGCCGGGCCTGACCCTGCTGCTGGATGTGGATGTGGCGGTGGGCCGCGCCCGCGCGAATGGCCGTGACCTGTGGCCGGACCGCATCGAGAGCGAGCAGGACGATTTCTTCCAGCGCGTGCGCGCCGTGTTCCGCAGCCGCGCACAGCAGGACCCGCAGCGCTTCGCGCTGATCGACGCCGGCCAGGTGCAGGAACGCGTGGCCGCCGATGTGGTCGCACGTATCGAGCGTTGGCTGCAGGACGGGGAGGGCGCATGAGCACGTTTTCGCCGTGGCAGCAGCGCGCGTTCGACCAGACCGTGGCCGCGCTCGACGCCGGTCGCCTCGGTCATGGCCTGCTGATCTGCGGCCCGGTCGGGCTGGGCAAGCGCGAGGTGGCGCTGGCGCTGGCCGACCACGTGCTGGCGCAGGGTGATGCAACGCACGCCACGCGCACGCGCCAGCTGATCGCCGCCGGCACCCATCCGGACCTGCAGCTGGTCAGCTTCATTCCGAACAAGAGCGGCGACAAGCTGCGTACCGAGATCGTCATCGAGCAGGTGCGCGAGATCACCGAAAAGCTGGCGCTGACCCCGCAGTACGGCGTGGCGCAGGTCGTGATCGTCGATCCGGCCGATGCGATCAACCGTTCGGCCGCCAACGCGCTGCTGAAGACGCTTGAGGAGCCGCAGCCCGGCCGCTATCTGTGGCTGGTCAGCAGCGATCCGGCACGCCTGCCGCAGACCATCCGCAGCCGTTGCCAGCGACTGGAATTCAAGCTGCCGCCGCAGCACGAAGCACTGGCCTGGCTGCAGCAGCTGGGCCACAGTGAAGCATCGGTGCGCGAAGCGCTGGAGGCCGCCCGCGGCCATCCCGGCCAGGCCGACAACTGGCTGCGCGAAGACGGCCTGAGCCTGCGCCGCGAAGTCGGTCGAGATCTGGAACAGCTGGCCGCCGGCAAGACCGGCGCGGTGGAGCTGGCGCAGAAGTGGTGCGGTGATGACAACGCGTCGCTGCGCCTGCGCTTTGCCGCCGACCTGGCGCTGGCCCAGGCCAGCACCGATGCCTTGACCACGCCGGAGCGATTGCACAAGCTTGCAGCCTGGTTCGATGCGGCCAACCGCACCCGCGACCTGCTGCGCACCACGGTGCGTGCAGACCTTGCGGTGGTCGAGCTGCTGCTGGCCTGGAACAAGGTGAACGAGCGGCCTGCCGCAAGGGGAAATCGATGAGTGCCAGCAACGCCCGCCAGGGCATCCTGTCCCTGGCTGTGAAGGACAAGGCCGCGCTGTACAGCGCGTACATGCCGTTCGTGAAGAATGGCGGCATCTTCGTGCCCACACCCAAGCGCTATTTCCTGGGCGACGAAGTGTTCCTGCTGCTGACCCTGCCCGATTCCAGCGAGCGCCTGCCGGTGGCCGGCAAGGTGATCTGGGTGACCCCGGCTGGCGCGCAGGGCAACCGCACCGCCGGCATCGGCGTGCAGCTGGCCGACGGCGCCGAAGGCGAGGGCGTGCGCCACAAGATCGAGACCCTGCTGGCCGGGCTTACCAGCTCGGACAAGCCGACCCATACGATGTGATTCCGGTAGCGCCGGGCTGGGCTCGGCTGCATGCCCCGAAACGCCTGTGAACCCGCTGTTCTGTAGAGCCGAGCCATGCTCGGCTGCGCACCCCGAAAACACCCGTGAACACGAATGTGAAAAAGTGTTGACGGCCTCTGAAAAGCCCCTATAATGAGCGGCTCAGCAACACACCGGGCGGTTAGCTCAGCGGTAGAGCATTGCCTTCACACGGCAAGGGTCACAGGTTCGATCCCTGTACCGCCCACCATATAAAGCCCTGATTTTTAAGGGTTAACGTCAAAGCCGGCCTTGAGCCGGCTTTTTCGTAACTGCGGGGTAACAGCAGCCCACGTGTCTGTTGACGGCGTGTATGAGTACTGGGGATCGTCATCCCTTACTAGGGTGAGTTCTTGAGTAAACTCTAAGCTCATTCAAAAGAGGTATTCCTATGTCCAGTTCTGTTAAGGCCGACGTGGAACTCGCAAAGCAGTTGTTCGTGGCGATGGTTGGCGAAGAGTTTGGCGACAAAACCAGTAACCCGCATTACGAATCCATCGCATCGAGGGCCTTCACTGCTGCGGAAGCTTTCGCCAAGGTTGAAAAAGAGCGCCGCCCAGCGTTCAACGTGCAGGGGGCGGTCGGCGGCTAGCCTGAGTTTCTCAGCGCGTTGAGGGTAGGCCTCAGCGCTCTGCTGGAGGTGGTTCCCGAAGTCTTGCTGCTGGCCGCCTCGATCTGCTCCCCGCCAGCGCACGACATGGTGGGGCAGTGCCGATTTCCTCAGCCAGCTCGGCACGCTGGCGGTGGTCGGGTTCCAATGCCGCCCATGCGGCCCGAACCACCCCAACCCACATGGGCTATGCCAATCGCTTTACGTAGAGCAGCAGCTCTCGATTCTGATACCGAATGTTCTGTGCGCTGATGATCCCGTAGGGCTCGCCGCGGATCATTACGCGGTGCAGTTGGTTCACGTCTGCTCGCCAGCGCATTGTCACCTTGGCTGTCAGCTCCGAATGCTCGGCCTGTGCTGCGATGAACTCGCGCCCCACCAGTGGCTCCACCTTGGCGAACGTCTCAGCAAACGTGGACCACACCTCGCGGTCGCCACCCAGTGGGTCACGGATGCGCGTCACCTTTTGAATCTGGACGCGGGTGTTCAATTCTTGGGCAGCGTAGGTCATATGAAGCGCAGTCCTCGGGATTGGTAGGGATCGGGCGCGGGCGGCTGCACCGTCTGCGCCGCGCCAAGGGCCATTGCCAGGGCCACCATGCCGTCGATGCGCCCGGTGGCGCGCCCCTTGTCTAGCTTTCGATTGCCGGCGGGATCGCGGACGGTCATCGCGTTGGCGGCGCACAGCTGCAAGACGGGGTGCATGCCGTGGGCCAGCCGGCTGTTGAGCAACTCCGCCTCCAGTGTGTCCAGGGCGGGGGCCATATCCTTGAAGCCCTGCCCGAACGGCACCAGCGGCAGCTGGATGCCCAGCCGGTCCAGTTCGCCTTTCATCACGTCCATGCGCCAGCGGTCGAAGGCGATGGCTTCCACGTCCAGGTCGGAGAGCAGGTCGACAATGTCGGTGGCCACGTGCGCGTAGTCCACGGATGCGCCTGGCGTGGTGCGCAGCAGCCCTTGCCTGGCCCACACGTCATACGGCGCGCGGTCGCGGCGCACGCGCTCGCCCAAGCCCACCTGCGGCGTCCAGAAGTAGGGCTGCACCTGCCATACCCCCTCCACCTGGCCCACCAGCACCAGCGCCGTGAGGTCGTTGCGGGCGGACAGGTCAAGGCCACCGAATACGGGGCCGTCGAACGGCACTGGCTCTGCGCCGTTGGCCTTCCACACGCCCGGCGAAACGAACGGGGCATCGGTGGTCACGCGCTGGTTGAGCAGCAGATTGCGCGCGGTGTTTTCCATGCTGGGCATGCGCGCGGCCTGTTTCATCTGCTCGGCCAGGTCGGTCCGGCTGCGGAACAGGCCCAAGGCCGGGTTTGCAGCGGTCCACGCTTCCTCATCGTCCAGCGCGCAGCCCTCGGGGGCGGCGTAGAGGTGGCAGACGATGCAGGGGTCATTTGACGCTTGCGCGTCGTCCAGCCAGACGCTGAGCAGGTCGGCGTCGGTGGCGGCCTGCGTGGAGATGACCAGCAGCAGCGGCTCGGCGTGCGCGCCCTGGCTGGTCACGATGGCGTCCACGAAATCGGATTGCGGGCCGCGTACCTGGCCAACTTCATCGAGGATCGCCAGCACCGGGGAGAGGCCGTGCGCCGTCTTGCCATCGGCGGCCATCGCCTTGAACTCGGTGTTCATGGGCAGACCGAGCAGGCGCTTGCCCGATGGCACGATGCGCACCAGCTTGGACAGGGTGGGGGAGAGCTGCACCATCTTGGCCGCGAGGTTGAACACCAGGGCGGCCTGGTCACGGCTCATGGCTCCCGACACCAACTGCGCGTTGAGCTTGGCCTCTGGCCCCACCAGGTGGGCTAGCAGCAGGCCGGCAATGAGGCCGGTCTTGCCGTTCTTGCGTGCGATCGACAGATAGGCGCGGCGCGTGCCGGCGGGGTTGTCGTAGGTGGCGCGAATGAACTCTTTCTGGAACTCGGCCAGCACCATCGGGCGGCCCACCTGCGCGCCGTCCGGCGTAAGGCAGTACCGCTCGATGAACTCGATGACGCGGCCGGCGCGGCTCACTTCACCACCCGCAGCATCGGGATCAACGGATCTGCGTCCTGCTCGGCATCACGCTCCAGCGCCAGGGCATTGCCAGCATCACGGCTGCGGCCCTCGGTGGCCTCGGGATGGACGTGCAGCAGCCTCGACAGGGCGATAGCGCGGCGGCCTGCTGTATCCAACAGGCGGTGCGCCGCGTGCGGCTTGCCGTCCTCGCGCACGTCGCCCTGCAGGCGGATCACAGCGCGCAGGCGGGCCATGTCGTCGTGGAGCATTGCCAGCTCGGCGGCGTTGGCCAGGTCCAGGTCATTCCAGCGGTTGCGCGGACGGTTGCGCATGATGGCCTGCCAGTAAGGCATGGCCGAGTCGGGGAATGCGATGTGGGCGGGCGGCTCCAGCGCACCAAGCGCAGCATTCTGCGCTGCTTGCACAGCGGCAGTGTTGCTATCGGAGCGTTGCTTTCGCTTCTTCATTGCCGGGCGTTTCAGTGGTGCGCGCAATCTTTGGACTTATCGATAATTCAAAGGGGGGTGGTCGGTCTTGGACGGCTCATCTCCCAGCGATTTTTGTTTCACGCTTTGGCGTTCCACGGGTGGCGTGGGTCCATCGGCCAGCCGTCCGCGTCGCATCCGATCACCACCGGCTTGCCGGCGCGCTCACGGGCCGTCTTGTGGGAGTGGCAGGCGTGGCAGAGGCCTTGCAGGTTCACCCGCCTGTTGTCGCTGGGATCGCCGCTGATGTGGTCCACGTCCGTGGCAGGCTCACTGCACATGCGGCACAACGGTTCCTCGGCCAGGATGCGGGCGCGCAGCTTCCTCCAGCGTGTGCTGTTGAGAGGGATGGCGCGCCGTGGGTCGGCATCGCGTCCGGTCGGGTTGGCCTTCTTCTTGGCCTCCAGCGGCGTCGGCGCGTGCGCTATGCCGCGTGCTGCCATCGGGTCGAAGGTGGTTACCTTGCGTGCCTTGCTGGGGTTGTGCACGCGCACGCCAGGCAGACGCGGGAATGGGTTGTGGACGGGTGGGCGCTTAGGCATTGGCGGGGTCCTCAGGTGGTTAGGGGGCGCGGTCAAGTGCGGGCAGGTTCTCCAGTCGGCGCACCTCATCCACGGTCATCCAGCGGTCTTTCAGCGCCTTGCCGTAGAAGTCCGCGCGCGCTTCCGGGTTGCCGCGCAGCAGCCCTTCCACGCTGTGTTCGGCCAGGTAGCGCTTGCGGCCCATCGGCCCGAGTAGCTGCCGGCTAATCTCGGCCTCCCACATGGCCAGCCAGCGCTGCAAGCTGTAGCGCACGAACTGGCTACCCAGCTCGGCGGTGTTGCTGTAGCTGGCGTGGCTAAGGTCCTGCAGCATGGTGGGCGGAACGCGGAACAGGCGCGCTACCTCCACCACGGTGAACTGCTGTGCCGCAATCCACTGCGCATCCTCCAGACTCATTGCCAGCTGCTGGTAGGTGAGGCCGTTCTCCAGCACCGCGGTCTTGCCGATGTTCTCGGTGCCGGAGAATTGGGAGCGCCAGGAATCGCCGATGCGCGTGGCGCTGTTGTCGTCCAGGACGTTCGGCGTTTGCAGCACGCCGGAGAGCCGTGCGCCGTTGCGGAACGTGGCCGCGCCGTGGTCGCGCAGGCTGAGGCCCAGGCCCAGCGTGTCGCGTGCGATGGCAATGCGGGACTTGCCCATGATGCTGCCTGGCTCGGTGCGGTCGGCCAGGTGGAACACCTCATCGTCCAGCAGCCGCACGATTGCCCCGTTGTCCTCGGCGTACTCGTAGCGGTAGCGGCCCGAGGCCAGCTTCACCACGGTGACAGCGCGCGGGTTGATCGGGTGCAGCGCCTTCACGTTGGCCGTGGCGTCGTACTCGATGCGAGCGTAGGCGTTGCCATGCAATAGCACCGCTGCTGTCATCGCCTCGCGGAACGATAAGCCGGACTGATGGGCATTGGGTTGGCGCAGCGCGCGTGCGAGCGGGTGATCGTCCGCGCGCACGCGGTCGCCATCGGCCTTGCGCTGGTAGACGTGCAGCGGCAGGCAGGCGGTGGATTCGGCCAGCGTCTGCACAGCTGCATACACCGCCGCGATGGTCTCTGCGGCCTTGGCGTCCACGAACTGCCCTGATGCGCTGACCGCACCTCCGTTGCGCAGGTGGGCCCAGCTGGGATCAGTCGATGCGTCACGCTTCTCTGCGCGCTTGAACGGCCACAGCCTCATCGGCAGGTCTCCAGCCAGCAGCGCAGCAGGCCAAGGCGGTCACGGTCGCCCGGCTGACGGCTGCGCAGCGACACGGTGGTGGTGGGATAGGCCGCATGCGCCTGCACGATGCTGATTTCGTGCAGCTCTACCTCGTGCAAGGTGCGCAGCTCGCCGGCCCAACTGTCACGCTTGGCGACAAAGCCCATCGAGACGCCACCCAGGTCGCCGCGTAGGGCCAGCGCGCGCAAGTCGTTGCCCGTGGTGGTCTCGGGCAGGGCGATGCGGTACTCCAGCCCTTGGGCGCTCTCTCGCAGCTCCAGCGTGCCGCTACGGGTGCGGCCCAGCATCCGGCCCACGTCATGGTCCACCAGCGCCAGAATGTCGCGGTTCTCGGCCAGCGTGCGTGTGAAAGCACCCGGCGCGATCGCCTCCCGGAAGTCGGCTACCCGTGTCTCAGAACCGAACGGGGCCGCCAACCCGATCAGCTGGCGGCCCTCCACGGTTGCACCGGCAGCGAAGCGGCGCTCCACGTTCATCCTCAGCCCCCGGTCGCCGGCTTGGCCACCACGAACGCCTTGGGATGACGCGCCACCAGGTCACAGGTCATCATCGCGCGGATCAGCACGTTGCCGCGGCGGAATGCCTCGCCTTCGTACGGGTTCACCAGCAGGTCCAGCACGCCCCAGGTGCCCAGGATCAGCTGCGTCCAGTCGCCCAGGATCGCGGTGTTGGCCGGTGCAGCGTTGGAGGTGGCGGCGGCAATCTCGCCGATGCGGTTGGCCGTGGCAATGTACTCGCTGCCGGCAGTGGCCGCCTTGAGCTTCCCACGCAGCGCGCGCAGCACGCTCGGCTTGGTGTACCAGTAGTTCGGAGTAACGTTCACGTCCTCCAGGAGGCCCTCTACGGCCAGCACTTCCTCCCAGGTGGTGGGAACCGTGGCGGTCTGCACGCCGGCCGTGTTGATGATGCCCAGCGGAGCCTTGACGCCATCGCCGGTGATGATGGCCTTGTCCACCTCTGCACCGACAGCGAAGGCCAGGTCGTCGCGCAGCAGTTGCTCGATGCTCGGATTGGACTGCTGCGCCAGCTGACGGGACCACGAAGTGATCGCGCCCACGTGACGCGGCTTGAGGCTGACCGAATCGAAGTCCATCACCGATTCCGGCAGCGCCTCGTTCTCGGCCACCCAGCCCGCCGACAGGCCCGCAGCGAACTTCGGGATTTCCACGTTGCCCGTCAGGCTGGACAGCACACGCACGCCCATCTGACGCACCACCAGCGAATCACGCAGCGCACCGATGTACTGGTCGCCACGGTGATCGGTCGGGATCAGCTCGCCGGCAGTGGTCGTCAGGTTCGGTGCGCGGCGCTCCAGCAGCGACAGCGGCACCAGCACGCCCTGCGCCTTCATGCCGGTGCGGCGCTCGGCCTCGGCGTGATACTCGGCCTCTGCGCCCGTCAGTGCGCGTCCATCGATCTTGGCCTGCACCACGGTGAGCAGCGAGACGCGCTTCTCCAGCTCGGGCAGCGTGTCGCTGCCGCCACTGACCACGGTGCCGGTGCTGCGGCGCTCGGCGTCGTCCAGGAACTGCTGGCGCTGCTCCTGCTCTTCCAGGTCGGTGATTGCGGCCTTGATGGTGTCGAAGGCGGCCGATTCCTCGGCAGTGAGCTGGCGGTTCTCGCGTTGGGCGGTTTCCACCAGCGCGCGGGCCTCGGCTACTTTCGCAGCGCGCGCCTCACGTAGGGCTTTCAGGGTCATGCGGTTCTCCGGAGATTGATGTTTCCGGATAACCATTTACCTGCATGGATTCAGCCGTGCAAACAACCGCGTAGTGAGGATTCAATGGGATTCAGTGGCGTAATTTGTAGCTTCCTGACGATGCCGATTTGCGCAGAGTCCTGGCGGCTTTTCCGTGCGGTCCCGGCGTGGTCGCGTACGGTGCGTTGCAACTGTCTCTCCAGATTTGGCGAGGTGGTGAACGTGGTGCATCGGCTGCAGCGGGCGCATGGGGTGAGCCCGCTGCAGCCCTGCGCAGCGGGCTGCATTCTTTCCTCATGCGTTGCACTGCAGTGCCTGTCACTGTGACTAGTGCTGTGACAGGTAACGGTTTTGGCGTTACCGAGCGCTTTCGCACTGGTGTGTACTCGCCTTGATTTCCCTTGATATCTACACTTACTTCCTTTGAACTCCATTGAGTACCCTTGATATCCCCTTGATACCCTTTGATATCAACACTAGGCGGCCAATCCGCTGAAATCGCCCTCGGCAATTCGGTTGTAGAGCGCTTCATACCTTGCACAGCTTTCTACATGCCGGCCGTACCAAGCCGCCGTCTTAGTCGTCTTGGGGCGATATCTCAGCCGCATGATGCCGACTACTGTTGCTTTGGCCATATGTTCAGGGATGGGCAGCACGAAATCGAAGCGCTGCGCCTCGTAGCTAAATCCTCCAGGGAGTGAGTCTGCTAGGGCTGCGGCGGCATCGGCGGTCCGCTGAGACAGATCATCGCCTTCAAGTTGATGAATCAGCTCGGCGTCCTGATTGTCGCTCTCTACCAGGTAGGTCGCTCGCTCAAGGAGACCCATGCGCTCCATTGAGCGGAGAAATATCCATACAGGATGCTGTGAATCATCCTCCACCTTGGCGTGTTGGAATCGCTTTAGTGGGCCACTCCAGCTGCAGTGATCCACACGCTTGCTTCTGGAGAAGCCAATGATCTCAAAAGGGCCTCGTCCACAAATGCGTTCGCGCACGTCGTATGGTGCTCGGAACAAGCTTCTGGATATCCCGCCGTCTCCCACTAGATCCTGAGCTGCGTAGAGCTCTACAAGCGTTTCCAGATGCTCAACGCTCTGGCCTTCCCGGAGCTTGCGCAATGGCGGTATTTCGCTTGCTGCGCCCGTCACGAACTCATTGGGAAGCCAGATCAGATCTTCCAGGCTATCTGGTTTGGAAAGCTTATAGCGGGGGCGCTTCCCGGACTGTTCCTTGGTTGCAAGCTGCGCTTCGCATAGCGCGGCAATGGCATCATTGCCGCGCCGCCATGCAAGTCCGGTGTACTTGAAAGCGGATTCTGCGCTCCAAGACGTTGTGCAATTGTCCCTGCCAGTACCTCGTGCCATCACAAGAAGCGTAACCGCATGGTTCAGGCCAAGTGAGCAAGCCTTGGTCCATTGTTGTTTTCCAATTGCGAAAAAGCCTCCGTTATTTGCCATTACCTAACTCGTTCGTTTGGATGAACTTAATAGTACCTATTGGAACAGGTATTGCACGCCGTATTTGCAGATTCCCTTTGCAGGAAATCTGAATCAGGTGGCACCTACGGGAGATGCGGTTAGGTCGGCCCGGGAAGAGCTCGCAGCAGGCGTGTCTGGTCGCGTGCGGGCAGGGTCGCCCACAACGGATCGGCGGCATCGGCTGGCCGGGTCAGTGCAACGTGCTTCTCGTCGGCCATTAGCGGGCCTTCTGGCAGCGTCGCGCGGGTGAACGGCGTGCACTCAAACACCACCTTGACGAACGGACCGCGGTTGCAGCGCGTGTGCGGCCGGTGGATGCGCTTCACCCGTATCGCCCGGCACTCGTTACCTGGCCGTCCCCAGTAGATGAAACGGATGCTGGCCGGCGTGACCGCGTTGCGTGGTCCCACTGGCAGTGCGGGCGGGGTGTGGGCATCGTCCGCGCTGGTTGGTTCCGGGCGGCCACTGTCGCCGATAGCCATTAGCTGAGCGCTCATCAGACCCTCCGCGTGGTAGTGGCGTACATCACCATCCCGAGGATCACCAGCAGGTCGGGAGCGACTGCGTAGGCTGCGCCGGGGTTGCTGCGCGTGTAGACGTGCAGTCCGCCGGGGCGGGCCTGGACGAACCGAATGGACTGCTGCCCTGCGATTTCCACCGCATAGCAGGCGTCTCCCGCGAAGTAGTTGCGGCGCAGGTCCACGTGCAACACGTCGCCCGGCTCATACTTCGGGGCATTGTCGTTGTCCTGCACCAGCACCTGGGCCCAGCGCGCGGTGTCAGAGAAGTCCGGTACAGGGGCAGGGACAACCCTGATTGCCGCCGGCAGCGGTTGGTGTACGATAGAACTCATAGTCAGTTCGTTCCTTGGTCGGTTCGGGCTTGGCTTTTGCGGCTCAGGTGGGTACGAACCACCTGGGCCGTTTCTATTTCTGGCATGCGGAGCATTGCTCCTCCTGTCAGTGCCTCTTGGTCGTGGATTTCATGGGGTCCAGCAGGCGTAGAGCGAGCGTCACCCGAGCGTCCTTGGGGGCGCTGATGGGCGTCATCTGCCAGGCGGTGAGCGCGGCCACCACGTCCATCACGAGGCCGGAATCCTCCTCAATCAGCGATTCCAGGTCGCGGCTGGTGTGGGTCTCGATGCACTCGATGCACTCGTGCATCACCTTGCGCACCTGCTCGTCAGTGGCTTGCAGCGTGGTCGGCAGGTACTCCCGCACATAGAGCAGCGGATTTGGGTCACGGTCCATCACGCCCCCCGGATGCCGGCATCGGTGCGGTGCTTCGCCAGCAGAGCGTGAGCGGCCTTGCGGCGGCGCTCGGCGTCGTCGGGCGTGCCGGCCTCAAAGTGCACCGCCGTCAGGGTCAGTGCGGCGGCCAGCACGTCGCCGGGGACTGCGGCCTCTGCCGGCCAGCGGGTGGCTGAGGGTTCGCCACCGAGGTAGCCATCCATTTCGGCCTGTGCACCGCTGATGGCGATGCCGATGGCCGTGTCCAGGTCGCTGTCGATCTGACGCAGGTGGGTCTTGGCCTGCTCAAGGGTCGGGATGCTCACGCGGCCTTACCCTCACGCGATGCCTTCTCCATTGCCTGCTGGCAAGCGGCCAGAGCGCTGTGGCTGCAAAGCCGGCGCTTGCCGTCCTTGTAGGTCTGGAGCAGGCCGGTATTGATGAGCTGGTATCCGCGAGTGCGTGAGACCCCGATCAGCCCGAAGGCTTCTTCGATGGGGTAGGCGAGTTTGAGCGCGGGATCGGTCATGGATGATTCCTCAACTGTTCGGATGAATGCAGCACCGTGCTGCATTGTCAAAATCTAGCACCGTGCTTCATTGACCGCAAGCACCGTGCTGCATCACTATCCGCGCCATGGCCAGAACCGATCCCCAAGTCAACATTCGAATCCCTAGCGCGCTCAAAGAGCGCCTGGAGGACGTGGCTGGAGAATCGGGACGCTCCCTAACGGCTGAGATCGTCCATAGGCTTGAGCTTTCGTTCGAACGCCCTAATCCGGCACCGGGTAGTCTGGGACTGCGAGCAGACTTGGCCGCGAGGAGAGAGATCAATCAGTCAACGGTTGAGATGCTCATGCGGTCGGTCAATCGACTTGACGTGATTCTGCGTGAGGGTGGCTCAGGTCCATACCCAGGCAAAAACGCAGGGAAGTCAGCGCAGCAAGCGCTTCAAGATGCCCAGGAGGCGTTGGAGGTGTTTCGGGGGCAAGTAGAAGCCGCCAACCTCATTCTGTCGGAAATAGCGATTGCGGAAGCGACAGGCGCAGAACTCGAAATTGAGGACGTTCGTCAGTACGCGAAGGATCGTGGTCTGATCTGACCTATAGGAACTGCACCTGCGCCAGCTTGTCGCGCGCCGCGCCCTGCACTAGGTGGCCGTAGTGCTTCTCGATCATCGCCAGCGAAGTGCCGGCCAGCTTCGCCACCGTAAGCAAATCCATGCCGCCCACGATGGCGTCGGTGATCCAGCAGTGGCGCAGCGTGTAGAGCGTCACGCCGGCAGGTAGCCCAGCGCGCGCCGCGGCATCCCGAACATGCTCGCTCCAGTCGGTGGGCGTCCACACCTTCTTCCCGTCCTGGGTGAACAAGTGCGCCTTGGGCAGCTTCCCCTTGGCCAAGCGGTCGAACATCGCGGTGGCAGCGGGGGAGAGCGGAATCTTGCGGTCATGATCCTTGCTGCGGAATCGCACACTGGCCGTGCGGCCGTCATAGTCAGAGCGCAGGCAGAGTCCCGGATCTCCCGGCCTGCAGCCGGTCAGTGCCACGCACTCGATCAGGTCACGCACCGGCCCCTCCGCGGCCTCCAGCAGCGCCCGGCGCTGCTCCCGCTCCAGATACAGGCCACGGCGCTGGCCGGCGTCCTTGAGCGGCTTCACCGCGTTCCATTCAAAGGCCACGTCAGGCGATGCCTTACGGCGCGCTACGGCGTGATTCAGGGCGGCCACCAGCGTCGTGCGAATGCGGTTCACGCTGGACCTGGCCAGGGGCTTCGCCACTGGTGGCCTGCCACGCTTCACTGGCAGCGGCGGCAGGTCGCCTTTCTCCACGCGGTCGCGCCAGGCTTCGATGTGATCCTGGTGTAGGTCCTTCAAGCGCACCTTGCCCAGCTTGTCGCCGTAGAGGCAGCGCTCAAACCGGCGCTTTGCATCATCTGATGCGGTCTTGCGCCCATCCTTCTCCAGGGCGGTCACGTAGTCGCGGCAGGCATCGGCCACCGTGAGTTCGCTCTTGGGGGCAACAACGGATAGCGGCGCACCGTGCTGGTCGGTCTCGGCAAGTACAGCGCGCGCTTTGGCGCGGGCAGCTTCCACCGTGACGCCCGGCCACTTACCCAGCGCGCGGGTGCTGGAGCGGCTCCATTGCACGTTCCAGCTCTTGATTCCGCTCGGCTGCACCCGCAGGTGCAGCTGCGGCACCACGGTATCCCACAGGCGGTAGGGCGCTTCCTCGGGCTTGGTCGATTCAACGACGGTGGCGGTCAATCGCTTGGACTGTTTCATGGGCACGTAACTGCACGGTAACTGCAAAACCCAGTGTGCGGGCAAACTCATCGGTACGCAATGGCACGGCAAATCAAGGGTTTTCGTGCGCTTGCCTTGTGCCGCAAGGGACTTTTCCATCCTTCACACGGCAAGGGTCACAGGTTCGATCCCTGTACCGCCCACCATGTTGCAGAACGAAAAAAGCCTCCAGCAATGGGGGCTTTTTTGTTACCTGCGATCCAGCAGGATCAGCCGAATGCGCGCTCCGTCTCAGCCGTGTTCTTCCAGCGGCGCGCTTGATCTTCGCCGTGCGTCAATCAGGCCGTGCCCGCATCAACGTGCCTTCAGTCACCCGACGCATCGGGCCGATCAACGACGGGGCCGACGAAGTCAATGATTTCTTCGATCTCAATGCCTCGTTGATTAGGTTCATCGTCAGGCCCCAAGCCGCTCTCTGACAGTTCTTCCAGCAACGCATCAATCAGCGACTCGCGATCACGCTCAACGAGGTATCTGACGCCATTCTCGGGTAGGAGCAAATTGTGCTTCGCTGCGATTTCAACCAACAGCGAGCGCAGGCTGGGTGAGATATCCTTCTTCATCTTTACTTTACCTTCGGGTCTCTCAGTCCTTCGCTATTCTTCGGGAAGGCCGTTATGACCTTCCCTTCGCCGTTCAAAACTACTTTCGCATCCTTCCCTGTGTACGCCGTCTTGCCGCCGGCCTGCTCGGCAACCTTCGCGGGTTCTTTCACTGCCGATAGTATGGCCTTTGCAGAGACCCCCCTGCCTCCATCGCGGGAGATTGCCTGATTCAAGCCGTGCTTAGTGTAGCCGGTGATCTTTCCCGCTACTGCGCCAGAAGTGCCCGTGACACCGGCGGCTCCTGCGCCAATCTCTGCCGCAGTGGCTACCGCTCCTGGATTTGCCATTGCGGCCAGACCACCCTCTGCGAGTACTGGAGCCGCCAGAATTGCGGTTAACGCGACACCAATTGCCGGTCCGAGGCTATCGCTTGGATTTCTCGGCGGAGGAGTAATCGGTTGCCCATTCGTGGCGTCGTTGACTACCTTGAAGGCTGCACCACTCTCCCGCCCATCAGGATCCGTGAACTTGTAAGGGTTTCCGTTGGCATATCGATACCGGTTGAACTGTTCAACTGGCTTCTGATAGGCCGTTACCGGGTCTACCGATAGGAAAATCCCCAACTGTGGATCCATGTACCGCTGCTGCATGTAGCTCAGTCCGGTGACCGAGTCGCTCACATGTCCCGTGTATCCCGGTCCGTCTGTGCCTGGCCACCTACCAAGGCCCCATAGGGCTCATAGTCGTAGCGCTTGATCACTTTCCCATTGGCATCTGTTTCGGCGACGACGGAGCCAAGGGCGTCAGTGTGGATGTAAGTGACTGTTTCCTGGCCTGCGGCGATGGCAGATGGTAATAGGCCAAGGCCGAATGGCAGCGCAAAGCACAACCAGGTGCCTATGGCAGCCAACTGGCGGAATTGAGATTCAAATCTCCTGAAGCGCGAAATTGCACCACCTGCAGCATCCCTGCACCTACGCATTCTTCGCATCCCCGGAAACGCCTTCGAGTAAGGCTTGACCGGATATTACGATCATGAAGCTTGTTGGTCGATGCGGGCCACGCAGGGGAGGGGGCGGAAAGTCCTGCTCTACAGCGGTCCCAGCCATTCTCTGAGCTCACTGCTGGCCTTCATTTACTCAGGGGTTTTCTTCTGTGAATGGGAACAGGCCTTGTCTCAGGCGTGTTCGTCCAATAGCTCGCGCGCGATCATCGCCGTGGCATCCAGCAGGTCATGGCCGCTACCCGCCTGCACCACCACTGCAAGCAGACCACGGCCCACCTCGGCATTGCCGCTGGTCAGCTCCATCTCGCCCTCAAAGCACAGATCGGCCAACCATTCATGGGCCTGCTGCAGCCCGCGCTTGCGGACGCGGCGGAACTCCGCGAGCAGCTTCGCCTGGCCGGCTTCCTGCTCACCGTCGGCCAGCAGGCCGATGGCACCGCCGTGCGCCGCGCGCCAGAGGGCCGGTAGCGGGCGACCGTTCGCGTCCACCACGTCCGGCGAGAACTGCGCGCAGTACATTTCGTAGCGCTTGCCCGCTGTGCTGCGGGCCACGATGCCGGCCTCGGCCAGCAGGCGTTCGGCTTCATCCAGTGTGCTGAACTTCAAGCGCAGCAGTGCAGGGCGGCTCAGCTGTTGTGCCAGCGCGTGCTGGTTGGCAGCGAACCAGACGTTCCAGCCCACGGTTGCGCGGCCTTCCAGTGCGGCCTTGAAGTATTCCAGGTGTTCGGCGTCCATTGCGGTCTCCTGCGCTCGCTGCGCGATTGTAGCGGGAGCGTATCCGGGCCGCTCAGGCGTCGCCGCCGGAGAGGCAATGATGTGCCTCGCGCACCAGTTGTCGTGCGGCCACGATCAGTCCGTCGACATGGAAGGCACCCAACTGTTCGTCCGGGCCGCCTTCGTTGCGCGCATGGTCGGCGGCCTGCAGCAGATCGAGCAATGCGCCGAGCCCAGATAGCGAGCGGCGCAACGAAGCGTGATTGCTGGCGCCGAGGGTGAGGCTGATGCACGGCTGTCCGTCATCGCCGTCAGCATGGTTGATCGCATTGAGACGGGCGAAGAAAGTGGGCAGCTGCGCGGGCAAATTCTGCGCGTTCAGGGCGCACTCGATCTCGCGTGCGAGGTCTTCGGGCACATCGGCGGCGACGTCGCCGATAAGGGTGTACAGGCGGGGATGGACGGCGGTGCGGTTGGTCATGGCGAAACCCTCACTGGCGTAGGGCCACCTTCCGGAGTGAAGGTGGCGGACGGTGCGGGTTGGCGTACCGGGGCAAACACAACGGAGTGAGAAATCACCCGGCGGATCGAGTGATCCCCACACACCGCCCGCCATTGAGGGCAGTTGGTGCATTCTTGCGGCTACGCACTGCTGCGCAACCTATCCGTTCGGTTTGCTTTTTCGAGACGCCAATCCCGTCCAAGGCGTCTTGCCTCGGCGCGGCGATCTTCAAGCCGGGCAATCACATCGGTCTGTAAGGAAAATTCTCAACTGTCCCTAGGCAGGCCAGACGTTTCCCGAGGTGTGCCGTTCGACACGCGCGAGTAGTGCGGCCCATCACTGATGGCGCACATCGCCGCCCCTGCCGACCGTGCACATGACGACTCCGGAGGGATGCCGCCACGGCAATCGCGTCACCCCGCGCGGCGGAGGCGGGACCATGCCACGCATGGAGCCAGAGGGTTCCATCCCTGCGCTGTCCCGCCGCCCCGGGCAGGCGTAGTCTCAGCCTGTCGTCGTACCCATCCACTCTGGAGTGCCACCATGCCGCTCACCCGCATCGATCTTCGCAAAGGCAAATCCGCCGACTACCTGCAACGCGTCGGCGAAACCATCTACCAGGCCATGCGCGCGGTGGGGGTGCCGGAAAACGATCGCTTCCAGATCTTCCAGGAACACGCGCCCGGCACGCTGATCTACGATCCCGGCTACCTGGGCGTGGATCGCACCGACGACTTCATCTGCATCCAGATCACCTGGAACGAAGGGCGCACGCTCGAGCAGAAAAAGGCGTTGTACGCCGGCATCGCCGATGGACTGCATGCGGCGGTGGGCATCCGCCGCGAGGATGTGTTCATCAATCTGGTGGAAGTGAAGAAGGAGAACTGGTCGTTCGGGAACGGTCAGGCGCAGTACGTGAGTTGATGCGGGAACGGTGCCTGCGCCTGATGCGGCTGGGTCAGGCCATGCGCGGCGACGCCTGCTGTTGTGCCTGTTGCTCGTCCTGCGCCAGCCGGCTTGCGTCGCGGGATTGCTGCTGCACATTGGCCTGCTGATACAGCGTATCCGCGTCGCCCTGCTGCGTATCGAGCAGGGACAGGCGCTGGCGATTGGCGGCAGGGTCCGGCGAGGCGGTGTCGCCGCTGCGATGCAGGAATACGTAGCCGGGTGCCTCGGCGGTGCTGTTTGAACTGAATGCCACCTGCAGCGTGTCCTTTTCGCTGAAGCCGGCCTGCACCGCCGCGTGGGTCAGATGGCCGGCCAGTCGTTCGTGCTCCTGGCCGGGGGGCAGTCCCTGCTGTTCGCTGGCCTGGGCGAGTGCGGTACGCACTTTCTGGTCCAAGGCATGAAGGCTGTGCCCCGGTGCGCGCGCGTCCGCAGCCAGACGCTCGCTCAAGGGGCCATCAATGCCATCGGTTTCGCTGAGCAGACGCTGCTTCAAGCTGCGCTCGGGCAGGGGATGAGTGGTGGTGCGGTTGAGTTCGCTGTTGGGGAAAGGGGGCTCAATGCTGTCCACGCCATGGATGTTGCGCAGCGGACGATAGCCGTCCTTGCCCTATGACTGGACGCCCAGCGGAATGCGGACATCGGGCAGCAACTGGCCGACGGGGCCGCCGATGCTGTTCACGTCCAGGCTGTGCTTGCGCTGGATGCCGGAATGATTCAATGCGCCCCAGGTGAAGTCCACGCAGTTGTGGCGCACGTCGGCGTAGTGCTTGCTGAAGCCGTACTTCACCGGATCGTCGCCGAACGCCTTGAGCTTGTTGTACTGGGCTTCGGTGATTTCCAGAGAGCGCGTGTAATGTGGGTTCTTGTAGGTCTTTGCATCGCTGTCCACGATGTCGCCCGGTCCGTTCATGCTGCCGTGCTTGATCGGTGCAAAGCCGTAGCTCGCCGGATCTTTTCCCGGTGCTCGCAGGACGTAGAACATGTGACCGGGCCCGGATGTCTGCGGGGAACCATCCGGATTGCTCAGCGGCTGCTGCGTTACGGGGTCGAGAAGCGGTGTACCCGGTGCCGCAATGACGATATCGACGATGTAGCGTGGCTTGTCCATGTGCGTGGTGTTCCTCCTGGAAGGTGTACGAAGGCGCTGTGCTACTTGGCGAGCGGACGCGATTCGTGAATCAGCATCCTGGCGCTTGCGCCACGAAGTGGTGCGATGTCTTCAACCGTGCTGACCTGGACCCGATACCGGCCATGCGCCTGCAACGGCAGCAACGCGACATGCAATCGGTATGCGCCATCGCTGCCCCGTTGGATCTGGGCGTAGTTCAGACCCTTACCGCGGTGCCAGTCTGGCAGTGGCTGGCCAGATTGCGACTGTGCGATCTGATACGCGTCGGGGCTTGCCAGCGGCTGCCAAGTGCCGCCGGACCATTGCTGAAGTCCAACGCGTAAAGGAATGTGCAGGTCGCGCGGAGAAGCAGCATCTGGCGATGGGGAGACGTGCTGCAGATCCAGTTCCACCGCATAAGTGCGGTAGCTGGCAAAATTGCGCGCCGTGGTTTCGAACTCGAACTGCACCTGCTGGCCGGTCGCGTCCACGGCGATGGGCTGTGAGAGTTCCAGCGGCTCTGGCGGTGGGGGCGGCCCCTTGTCGGCGCAGGCAGCAAGCAGCGCGGTCAGGCCGAGCAGGCTGATGCGCTGCCGGTGTGTGATGCGGGTGGTCATGCAGATTCCTCTGGCTCCTTGCCGTGGCCAATTGAACCCTAACGTTGGCGAGGCAGAGCCCGCAAGCGCAGGGACCGCGGTGTGGTGCATTCACATGTCGACGCGCGA
Organism: Stenotrophomonas sp. A3_2; assembly: GCF_036624925.1. Lineage (NCBI taxonomy): Bacteria > Pseudomonadati > Pseudomonadota > Gammaproteobacteria > Lysobacterales > Lysobacteraceae > Stenotrophomonas > Stenotrophomonas sp. A3_2. Next base: position 27,364 of record NZ_JAZKVY010000336.1, on the reverse strand, counting down.
GGCGAGCTCCTGCGTCACCGTGTCGCAGGGGGCAAACCCTGAACGGGGTCCAAGGTTGGCCATGGCCCCGTAGAATGGCGACGTGCGCCGTTCTGTTCTCCACCGCCGGTTCCAGGCCCTGGCATGGCTTGCCATGCTGCTGGTGCTGCTTGCCCCGCTGGTGAGCCGCTGGCTGGCGCATGGTCACGTGGCTGCCGCTGCGCCGGTGGCGGCCATGGACCACGCAATGCAGGCAGAACATGCGCAGCACGCGTTGGAAGGGCACCACGACCATCACGCGATGGCGATGCCGCACGGCGAGACCGCAAAGAAGCCGCCCGCCGATCCGCATGCCGATCATGAGATGGGCGTGGATTGTGATTACTGCCTGATTGCAGCGCGGTTGATCACGCTGTTGGTGGCGGCAGTGCTGCTGTTGGCGCCGATGGCACCGGTGTGCCGCGCGCTGCGCGGTGCGGTGCAGACGTTGCCGCAACGGATCAGCGGCACATTGGGAGCGCGTGGGCCACCGGCCTTGATGGCCGTCTGAGCCGCACGCGCGTTGCACTGCTCGTTCTTCCATGAGGTTGCCGGCCACGGCCGGTGCCCGCACGCGCGTGTCTGTCCCTTTCTGATTGCTGCCCTGCCATCGCGGGGTGGCCTTGCATGCCGTGAACAAATGAAAACGAACCCCAACTCCGCGCGCCTGCGACGGGCGACGCTGCCTGTCCTGTGCGCGTTGCTCCTGCATGCTGCGCCCCTGCTTGCCGCCGACGCGGCACCCCCGACCACGCTGGAGACCGTGCGCGTGGTCGATGCCCGCAGCGGTGAGCTGTCGTCCACCGCCAGCGCCGGCTCTGCGTTGGGTCTGAGCGTGCTGCAGACGCCGGCCAGCCTGACGGTGATTTCGCGCGAACAGCTGGAACAGCGCGGCGACAGCAACCTCAACGATGCGATCAGCCGGGCGGGTGCGATCAGTGCCATGCCGCACCCGGGCAACGGCTTGAGCGCGCTTTCCAGCCGTGGCTTCACCGACGGTGCTTCGGTGATGCGGCTGTACGGCGGGCTGCGCCAGTACGGCGGCGTGGGCATCACCTTCCCGTTCGATACCTGGTCGATCGAGCGCATCGAAGTACTGCGCGGGCCGGCCTCGGTCATCCACGGCGACGGTGCGATCGGCGGGGTGATCAACATCGTGCCGAAGAAGCCCACGCGCGGCGCCATCGAAAACGAGATCAGCGTAACCGTGGGCAGCGAGGACACCGCGCGCCTGGGCTTCGGCAGCGGTGGCGCGCTGTCGCCCGAGCTGGCCTACCGGCTGGATGTGAGTGGCAACTACAGCGGTGGCTGGGTTGATCGTGGGCGCAACAGCGACGCGACATTCTCCGGTGCGTTGCTGTGGCAGCCACGTGCGGACCTGCAGCTGACCTTCACCCACGCGCAGGGCCATCAGAAGCCGATGCGCTACTTCGGCACGCCGCTGGTGGAGGGACGCCAGTTGGACGCGCTGCGCCATCGCAACTACAACGTGGACGACAGCGAGATCCGCTACCGCGACCGCTGGACCCAGCTCGATGCGCTGTGGACGCCAAACGCAAGCGTCGAATGGCGCACGCGCCTCTACCAGATCGACAGCCAGCGCGATTGGCGCAACGCCGAGGCCTATGTCTACAACCCGCGCACCGGCCTGATCGATCGCTCGGGCAACACCCAGATCACCCACAACCAGGACCAGACCGGGCTGACCTCGACGCTGCGCGTGCAGGGCAATGTGGGCGGTAGGGCGAACAGCTTCGCGGTGGGCCTGGACGCCAACCGCGCGCACTTCAAGCACACCAACAACACCTATGCCGGCAGCTCGGGCCCGGTCGATCCGTTCCAGCCGGTGCCGGGCCAGTTTGCCAGCGACGCGCCGAACCTGCCGCGCTATCGCAACCGCGCCGAGCAGTACGCGCTGTTCGTGGAGGACCGGCTGGCGTTGAGCGAACGCTGGTCGGTACTGGGTGGGCTGCGCCACGACCGCGCGCGCATCGATCGCACCGATCTGATCAGTGGCCAGAACGCGTTCTCGAAGACCTACAGCAGCACCGGCTGGCGTGCAGGTACCGTATTCGCGCTGCAGCCGGCGCTGAGCCTCTACGCGCAGTACTCACAGGCGGCGGACCCGGTCAGTGGACTGCTGATGATCAGCCCAGCCAACGGTGCCTTCGATCTGGCCAAGGGCCGGCAGATCGAGGTGGGCCTGAAGCAGGCCTTCGACGGTGGCGAGTGGACGCTGGCGGCGTACTGCATCCGCAAGACCGGGCTGCTCAGCCGCGATCCGCTGGTGCCGGATCGCCGGGTACAGGTGGGCGCGCAGACGTCGCGCGGCATCGAAGCGTCGTTGAACTGGGCGTTCGCGCCACGCTGGTCGCTCGATGCCAATGCCACGGTGCTGAAGGCCGAGTTCGAGGACTTCCTGGAAACCACAGGTTCACCCGCGATGGTGGTGGCGCGCGATGGCAACGTGCCGCCTAACGTGGCCGAGCGCCTGGCCAGTGCGTGGCTCAGCTGGCAGTTCGCACCGGAGTGGAGTGCGGCGGGGGGCGTGCGTTACGTCGGCAAGCGCTACGCCGACAACGCCAACACATTGGAGCTGCCCGGCTACAGCACCACCGACCTGGCGCTGACCTGGCAGGCGGCACCGCGCACGCGGGTGAGCGCGCGCCTGTTCAACGTGTTCGACAAGGCGTACTACGCGACGGCGTACTACACCAGCACACAGTGGTTGCTGGGTGCGGACCGCCGCGTCGAGTTCACGCTCGACCACCGCTTCTGAGGACGCCGGCGATGACGTTGCGATCCACCGCCAAGCGCTGGACCTACCTGGTGCATCGTTGGCTGGGCATCGGCGGATGCCTGCTGATGCTGCTGTGGTTCGTCAGCGGCATGGTGATGCTGTTCATTGGTTACCCGAAGCTGACGCCCGGCGAGCGGCTGGCGGCGTTGCCGGTGCTGGGTGAGGCCCGCGACCTGCAGGGGCTGTCGGTACTGCCTGCCGCCGTGCAGGCCGAGCCGGAGGCTGTGGCATTGACCACGCTACGCGGCGAGCCGGCGTATGTGGTGCGAAGTGGCAGCAACGTGGGCGCTTGGTCGGCACACACCGGGCAGACCCTGCTGCCGGTGTCGGCACAGCGCGCCGAAGCATCCGCTGCACAGTTCGCCGGAGGCCCGGCCTTCGTGGGTGCGATGCGCGTGGACGAGGACCGCTGGACGCATTCGCGTGCACTGGACGCGCATCGGCCGCTGTATCGGGTGGAGGTGGGCGGCGCGCAGCCGGGCTACCTGTACGTGTCCTCGCGTACCGGCGAAGTGGTGCTGGACGCCCCTCATGTGCAGCAGCGCTGGAACTATGTGGGCGCCTGGCTGCACTGGCTGTACTTCCTGCGCATGCAGTCGGTGGACCCGGTGTGGACGTGGGTGGTGATCGTGCTGTCCGCGCTGTGCACCGTGGCGGCGATCAGCGGCATCGTGGTGGGAGTGTGGCGCTGGCGTTTCCGTGGGCACTATCGTTCCGGTGCGAAGACGCCGCACGTCGAGCCGTGGATGCGCTGGCACCATCTGATCGGTCTGGTGGCAGCGGCCTTCGTGTTCACCTGGATCTTCAGTGGCCTGATGTCGATGAATCCATTGGGCGTCTTCAGCAGCACGCATGAAGCGATTGATGTTGAGCACTATCGTGGCGGCGCGGTGGCGGTGGATGGCACGTTGGCTGAGCCGGCGAGGCTTATGGCTGTGGCCGATGCTGGGCGCTTCCGGCCGGTGGAGATCCAGTGGCGACGGATCGGTGGTGAGCTGTTCGCGGTGTTGCTGGACGGGCAGGGTGATACTCGCATCGTGTCCGGCGGCAGTGGGCACCTGCAGGTCGCACGGTGGCTGTCGGCCCCGTGGCTGCAGCAGAAGGTGCGCGCGTTGTCCGCTGCGCCGATGCAGGGTTTCATGGTGCAGCATGCAGCGGACGCCTACTTCTATCCGCGTGCGCCCGAGGCCATGAACGGCGCAGCGGTACGCCGCTTCCCGGTGGCGTTGGTCGACTTTGGCGATGCCGAGGCGACGCGCGTCTATCTCGATCTGGCGACCGGCGATCCGCTGCTGACGATGGGGCATCGCGAGCGGGTGGGGCGCTGGTTGTTCTACTTCCTGCACAGCTGGGACCTGCCGGCGATGCTGCGCCAGGAAGGTGTCCGGCTGGCGGTGTTGCTGCTGCTGAGTGCTGCTGGCACCGCGTTGTGTGCCACGGCGACGGTGATCGGCTATCGGCGGTTGCGGATGAAGCTGCGGCGCAGGCGGCGTTGATGCCTTGGGCTACACCCGCAGCCAACGCGTGGAGATCGCCACCAGCAACAAGGCCGTGGCAACGCCGATGAATGCGGCGATCAGGCCGAAATGGTTGGCGGCGAAGCCGATCAGCGCCGGTCCGGCGAGAATGCCGGCGAAGCCCAGCGTGGAAACGGCGGTGATCGCCAGCGCACCCGGCATGCGGGTCTGGTGGCCGGCCAGCGAGAACAGCGCGGGCGCGATGTTGGCGCAACCGAGGCCGACCAACACGTAGCCGACCAGCGACGCCTGCCACGGCGTGACCAGGGTCAGCACCAGCACGCCCGCAGCGGCAAGCAGAGCACCGAAGACGATCGCGCGCTGGCGGCCCACGCGCGCCACCAGTGCGTCGCCGAACAGGCGCGCCACGGTCATGGTCAGGGTGAAGGTCACGTAGCCGACGCCGGCCAGGCTGGCATCGACGCGCCGCACATCGCTGAGGAACACCGCGCTCCAGTCGAGCATCGCGCCTTCACCGAGGAAGGCGACGAACGCCAGCACGCCGATGAACAACACGATGCCGTGCGGCAGGGCCAGCATCGGTGTGTCGTGCGGGATGCGTTCGCTGTGCCAGTGCGCTGCCGACAACAGCATCACCAGCAGCATGGCGCCAACGCCGATCAGCACCGATGCCAAGGGCGGCAGCTGTGCGGACAGCAGCACGGTCATGGTGGCCGCGCCGAGGAAACCACCGATGCTGAAGAAGGCATGGAAGCCGGACATCATCACGCGCCGTGCTTCGCGCTCGACGATGACGGCCTGCACGTTCATCGTGCAGTCCATTGCGCCCACGGCGGCACCGAACACGAACAGGACCAGCCCGAGTGTCCAAGCCGAACCGGCCAGCGCCAGGCCGGGCACGGTCAGGCAGATCAGCAGGCTGCTGGCCACCATCACCCGCCGGCAACCCAGGCGCGCGGCCAGCACGCCGGACAACGGCATTGCCAGCAGCGAACCGGCACCGAGGCAGAGCAGTACCAGCCCCAGCGTGGCGTCGTTGATCCCGGTGCGTGCCTTGGCGAACGGCACCAGCGTGGCCCACAGCGCGGTGGCGAAGCCGGGAATGAAGAACGCAGCGCGGGTCGCGTGCTGTTCGGCACGCGCGCGGTTGGCAAGGGACATGAGCGGTACGGTCACGGCGGAGTGGGGTGTACCGCGATGCCTGCGGCGCGGAAGCGTGCCGCCAGCGCCGGCGGGGCCGAGGTGGTGAGCACCAGGTCGTCGATCTCGTCCAGGCTGGCAATCTGCCAGTTGCCGCGTGCACCCAGCTTTTCAGTCGTGGCGGCGACGATGACGCGGCTGCTGCACGCGACCATCGCGCGCTTCAGCGTGGCCTCTTCTGCATCCATTGCCCATACACCAGTATCGCCGTCCACCGCGCAGGGGCCGGGCAGGTACACGTCGGCGCGCAGGCGCTGCACCTGGGCCAGTGCTTCTGCGCCGACCGCACCGCCACCGCTGGCCAGGCGGCCGCCGATCAGCTGCACCGAGGTGCCTTCAAGCAGGCTGGCGGCCGTGGCGATCTGTGGCGCATTGGTGATCACCGTCAAGCCGAGGGCGGGCGGCAACTGCTGGGCGATCGCCAGGTTGGTTGAACCGGCATCGAGCAGTACAACCTGATTGGGTTGCAGCAATGCGCACACGCGTGCGGCCAGCTCGGCCTTGTCGCCGCGGTCGCGGGTCAGGCGCTCGCGCAGCGGCCGTTCCTTGGGCGGCGGCAGCACGGCGCCGCCGTAGACACGCTGGCACAGGCCCTGTGCGGCCAGTTCGCGCAGGTCTCGGCGGATCGAATCTTCGGACACGGCATAGCGGCGCGCCAGCTCGGCGGCGACCACGCGGCCCTGCTGGCGCAGTTCCTCCAGGATCTGCCGGGTGCGCTGGGCGGGGAGGGGGCTGGGATTGGAGCTCATGCTGCAAGTCTGCACGTTCGTGCAGTAACGTGCAACAACGTGCATGCGGCATTGGGGGGACGCAGGGCGGCTGGACTGCCGGTGAATCCGCCCGCGCCCACGTCTATGGATCGCCCTCGCGGCCCGGCATGATGGCGGGGCACCTGGCATGGAATCCCTGATGTCCCCCACCGTTCACCGCAAGCTGCGCATCGGCGCGCACCAATACACCGGCCAGAAAGTGGTCGACCAGCAGTTCCATGAGTGCGATTTTTCCGGTGCCGACCTGACCGCCACCGAGTTCATCAACTGCAGCTTCTACGATGCCGACAGCCGCAGCGGCTGCCGCTTCAATGGCGCCACATTGAAGGAAGCCAGTTTCCGCAGCTGCGACATCAGCATGTGCCACTTCAACTTCATCAAGGCGCTGGGCCTGGAGATCAGCGAGTGCCGCGCGCAGGGTGCGGATTTCAGCAACGCCAGCTTCATGAACCAGATCACCACGCGCAGCTGGTTCTGCAGCGCCTTCATCAAGAAGTCGAACCTGCGCTATGCCAATTTCTCGCGGGTCACGCTGGAGAAATGCGAACTGTGGGAGAACCGCTGGGACGGTGCGAACGTGAGTGGCGCAAGCTTCGCGGGCTCGGACCTGTCCGGTGGCCAGTTCGAGGGAATCGACTGGAACAGCGCCAACTTCACCGACTGCGACCTGACCAATTCCGATCTGGGCGAGCTGGACCTGCGCAGCACCAACCTGCGTGGCGCCACGCTGGACGTGCAGCAGGTGGCGCTGTTGATGCAGCGGATCGGCATCACCGTGGTGCCGTAGACATCACCCGGCGTACGCCACCCAGCCCTTGAAGCTGAAGCCCGCATAGAACAGCTCCACGCCATCGAAGCCGGCCTCCTGCATCAGTGCGACCTCCTGTTCGGGGGCCAGCAGCGGCAACCGCTCGGCAATGGCGTCGATCGCGCGCTGTGCATCGGCGTGGGCAACCCCCGAGGCTTCGGCGAACGCGGCGTAGCGCTGCAACCAGCGCAGCTTGCCGGCCGGATCCTGCGGCACGCTGTGGTGGGCCACCACCAGCGGTGCGCCGGGCTGCAGGCGCCTGTGCAGCCCGCGCAGCGTGTGCAGGCGCTGCGCGGCATCGAGGAAGTGCAGGGTCAGCAGGCAGCTGGCACCATCGAAGCGCAGATCGGGCGCATCGTCGATGTAACCTTCCAGCAGCTGCACGCGCGGCATCAGCGGACCCAGTGTCTGCTCGGCCAGGGCCAGCATCGGCGCGGCCGGATCCACACCCAGCAGCTGCCAGCCCGGCTGCGCTTCGGCAAAGGCCTTCAGCTCAAGCCCGCCCCCGGCGCCGAGTACCAGCACGCGGCCCTGTGCGGGAACGTGTTCGGCCAGCAGCAGGCGGGTCATCTGCTGCAACGCGAGGAAACCGGGCACCTGGCGCAGCGGCGCTTCGGCATAGCGGGCCACCGCCTGCGGATCGGAGAACGTGGACATGCGCGGATTCCTGCGGCGGAGGACATGCCACTGTAGCGCGGCGCGCAAGAGGCGTTGCGCGCCGCTGCCGCATCGTCGCGGCCAGTTGCGGGGCGTACGCATGGTGGTGGCTGCGCTGGTCGCGCATTCCCGGCTCAGCGCAGCGCGCGCGCCAGTACCTGCCAGATTCTCGGGTCCTGGCACTGCGAAACGTTGAAGCGCAGATAGTCGGCCGCACGCTGCGACTGGCTGAATGCATTGCCCGGCGCCAGCACGATGCCCTCGCGCAGGCAGTGCCGCGCCAGTGCGGTGGCGTCGCGGCCATCGGGCAGCTGGCACCACAGGAACAGGCCGGCTTCCGGCTGCAGCCACGGCGTGATGCCCAGCGTCTGCAGTTTCCGCAGTGTGTGCCGGCGTGCATCGGCCAGGCGCGAACGTATCGACTGCATGTGGCGGCGGTAACCGCTATCGGTCAGCGCGATGTGCATCAACTGCGCGGCCAGATGGCCGCCGCCAAAGCTGGTGGCCAGCTTCAGGTCGGTCAATGCCTCTATCCAGTCGTGGCGCGCAGCGATGTAGCCGCAGCGCGACGCTGCCGACAGCGTCTTGGAGAAACTGCCGACGTGGATCACCCGTGACAGTCCATCGAGCGCGGCCAGCCGCGGTGCCGGCTGCAGTTCGAAGTCGGCGAAGATGTCGTCCTCGACGATGATCAGCTCGCTGCGTTCGGCCAGGCCCAGCAGGCGGTGCGCGGTGTTGGCTGAAAGCACCGCGCCGGTCGGGTTGTGCAGTCCGGAATTGGTGATGTACAGCCGCGGCGAATGCGCCTGCAGGGCTTGCGCGAACGCCTCCAGGTCCGGGCCGCTGTGCGTGTACGGCACGCCGATGGCCTGCACCTGGTGCGCCTTGAGCAGTGCGTGGTAATTGAAGTAGCTCGGGTCATCGACCAGCACGCAGTCACCGGGCTTGAGCAGGAAACGGCAGAGCAGATCGACCGCGTGCGTACCGGATTCGGTCAGCAGGATCTGCTCCATCGGTGCATCGATGCCAAGCGAGGCGCTGCGCCTTTGCAGCAGCTGGCGCAACGCGGGCAGCCCGAGCGGGCCGGCGTAGTCCACCAGTTGCATGGCATCGGCACGCGCCAGCCCGCGCAGGCCGCGGCGCACGCCATCGTGATACAGCCAGTCACTGGGCATCCAGCCGCACCCTGGCTTGAGATCGCCCGCGGGCGTTTCCAGCGATTGTCGTGATACCCACAGCGGATCCACCGCGCGATCCAGCCGCGGCTCCATTTCGGCCAGCGCCAGCGGTGCGGCCGGGCCACTGACGTAGAAGCCCGAGCCTGCGCGTGCACTGATCAGGCCTTCGGCCGCCAGGCGCTCGTAGGCCTCGACCACGGTGGAGACTGAAACTCCCATGGTCGCTGCCTGCGCACGTACCGAAGGCAGGCGGGAGCCGGGGCCATCCACCCGTGCACTGATGCGGGTGCGGACGGTCTGGATGACCGATTCGATGCGGGTGAGCGGGCGCGGCATGGTGGAACCGTAGTGGAAGTGTGGGCAGTACAGTTACTTGCGGCTGTACTGGATTGTAGCTGGGGTCGTTCCGCGCTGGATGCTTCCATACAGGTGCAGCCGGGCATCGTCCGGCACCTTCAGGAGTACAGGCGTGGAACGGTCGGCGAGTGGTTGGATCAATGGCTTCATCGGTGTGGTGATCTTCGCCGGCTCATTACCGGCCACCCGCCTGGCGGTGCTGCAGCTGGATGCCGGGTTCGTCACCGCCGCACGCGCCACCATCGCCGCGGTGCTCGGCCTGGGCCTGTTGTTGATGCTGCGCCAACCGTGGCCGCGGCGCGGCGACCTGCCGGGGCTGGTGGTGGTCAGCCTCGGCGTTGTGGTCGGCTTCCCGCTGCTGACCGCGCTCGCGCTGCGCCATGCTTCGTCGGCACACACCATCGTGTTCCTCGGCCTGCTGCCGTTGAGTACAGCGGTGTTCGGCGTGCTGCGCGGTGGCGATCGGCCGCGCCCGGCGTTCTGGCTGTTTTCGTTGCTGGGCAGCGCCTGCGTGGTCGGCTATGCAGTGCGCAACGGCATCGAGGCGTCCTTGCAGGCCGACCTGCTGATGCTGGCGGCCATCGTGGTGTGTGGGCTGGGCTATGCCGAAGGCGGCTGGCTCGCCCGTCATCTGGGCGGCTGGCAGGTGATCAGCTGGGCATTGCTGCTGGCGTTGCCGGTGATGCTGCCGATGACGGTGCTGATGCGCCCGGCCTCGCTCTCGGCGGTCGGTGCCTCGGCGTGGTGGGCACTGGGCTACGTGGCAGTGTTCAGTATGCTGATCGGCTTCCTGTTCTGGTACCGCGGGCTGGCCCAGGGCGGCATCGCCGCTGTCGGCCAGCTGCAGCTGCTGCAGCCCTTCTTCGGCCTGGCCCTGGCCGCGCTGCTGCTGCACGAATCGGTCAGCCTCAGCATGGTGCTGGTGACCGCGGTCGCGGTGATCTGCGTGGCAGGCGCCCGCCGCTTCAGTCGCTAGGAAAAAGGGGACGGAGGGGATTAAGTCGTAACTGGCCCTGCTGTGCCTGAAACGACTTAATCCCCTCCGTCCCCTTTTTCGGTGATACCGCGGGCGTATCGTGCGGCGTGGTCAATGGTATTGGCCGCAACCTGGGTGCATGGCCGAAGCTGTGCCGATGCAGCCGATTTCCCGAATTTCCTTTGAAGGTCAGGTTGGCCTGGTGACGGGTGCCGCCGGTGGACTCGGCCTGGCCTACAGTCGCCTGCTGGCCGAGCGCGGTGCGCAGGTGCTGATGCATGACGTCGGTGCCGGTACCGATGGCCGAGGCGCTGACCCGCAGCGCATCCTGCGCAGCGTCGAAGTGCTGCAGGCGCAGGGTCTGCAGGTGCAGGCCGCAAGCGGCCCCATCGGCCATCGCGACGGTTGCCATGCGCTGGTGCAGGCGCTGCTGCAGGCGCACGGCCGCATCGACTTCCTGATCCACAACGCGGGCTGGGTCGAGTACCAGCCGCTGGAAGCGGTCGAGGACGATGCGCTGGAGCAGATGCTGTGCCTGGCGGCGAAGACGCCGTTGTGGCTGGCGCAGGCGGCATGGCCGGCGATGCGCGAGGCCGGTGGTGGACGCATCGTCATCACTACGTCGGATCGCGCGTTGTATCCGCAGTACGCACAGCGTGGACTGTCCGCCTATGCAATGGGCAAGCTGGCTGCGCTTGGCCTGGTCAATGTTCCGGCGCTGGAAGGCTCCGAGCATGGCATCGTGGTCAACGCTGTTTCGCCGGTGGCGAAGACACGCATGTGGGGCATCGAAGGCGAGCCCGACGAACTGCATCCGGAAGCTGTTGCGCAAGGGGTGGCCTATCTGGCATCCACGCGCTGCCAGGAAGGTGGGTGGGCACTGCGTGCCAGCAACGGGCAGTTCCATGCACTGCGCCTGCAGGAAGCCGAGCATGTGGCGTACCCGCGCGATCTGCGTGCGGTGACTGCTGACAGCATCGAATCGGTCGCACTGCAGTGGCCGGCCATCGCCCGCGCCAGTGTCGACGCGCGCAGCTGACGGCGTACCCTAGGCAGGTTTCCACTGCCGGCACCGAGATGATCGACCTGCGCCTGCTTCGCCAGTTCGTGGCCGTGGCCGAAGAGCTGCATTTCCACCGCGCTGCAGCGCGCCTGCACATGTCGCAGCCCCCGCTGACGGCGGCGATACGACGGCTGGAAGACGAACTGGGCAGCGAACTGATCGTGCGCGGCAATCGCACCCTGGGCCTGACCGTGGCCGGGCAGACGTTGCTGGTGGAGGCGCGGGCAACGTTGCAGCAGGCCGAGCAGGCGCTGCAGCGCACCCGCGCCGCCGCCGCCGGGCAGTCCGGCAGCCTGCGCGTGGGCTATGTGGGCAGTGCGCTGTATGGGCGCCTGCCTGGCCTGATCCGCCGCTTCCGCCAGCAGTACCCGCAGGTACAGCTGCACCTGCAGGAAGCCACGTCGCGTCAGCAGCAGTTGTGGCTGCGTGAGCAGCGCATCGACGTCGGCGTGCTGATTCCACCGATTCCCGCCGCCGAGCTGGTGCTGCACGACTTCGACCATGATTGCCTGGCAATTGCGCTGCCACGTGCCCATGCGCTCGCCGATGCGCCGGAACTCAACATCGCGATGCTGGCCGACGAGCCGTTCGTTTCATGGCCAGCGGGCGAGGGCATCGGCTTCCACGCGCAGGTGCTGGGCCTGTGCACCGTTGCGGGCTTCACCCCGCGCGTGGTGCAGGAAGCGCAGGGCATGCATGCGGTGTTGTCGTTGGTGGCGGTGGACGCTGGCGTGGCAATCGTTCCAGCCAGCATGGCCAGCTTCCGCCCGCAGGAGATCGTCTATCGCGCGCTGGAAAGCGATGCCGCGCGCTTCGATCTGCCGTTCTGCACGCGGCCAGAGCAACCGTCGCCGCTGCTGCGCAATTTCCTGGAGGCGGCGGCCGGGGCCTGACGCCGCCTGTGCGTTCGCCGGCGGCAATGCACGACCATGGAACCAGGCTCCGGTGATTCCCGTCGTGCACCGTCGAGCAAGGAAGCCCCACTCCGTGCCCTACCGTCATCCCGTTGTCGTGTCCCGCTCACGTCGCCTATGCCCACCCGGGCCTAGTCTTGATCGTCCCCGTCCCCCCACGGAGACCTGCCATGTGGCTGCTCGACCATCTCTGGCCCAGCCGTCGACCGCTTCCTCCCCCGGTCGCGGATGCGCCGCAGGCACCGCCGCGCCGGCCTTGGCTGAAACGCCCGGCGCGGGCGGGGCGCAGCGGCATGGCGCCCTGGCAGAAGATCGCCACGCCGCCGCGGCGCACGCGCCACTAGCCGGTGCGGTCTGACGGGTGGTTGACCCCGTCGCTGACCGGAATAACCCCCAGCGCGAACGGGTCGATGCCCTCCAGGCACGCCACGTTGTAACCGTACTGGTCCGGGTTGGAGCGGCGCCGGTGATGGGTGTAGATGCCGCACACGTCGCAGAAGTAGTGCTCGGCCACATGGGTGTTGAACTGGTACAGCTGCAGGTGGTTCTGCCCGCGCACGACCTGCAGGCCCGCGCGGGCAACGCTGGCTGCAATGGCACCCCGGCGCCGGCACATCGAGCAGTCGCAGCGGCGGGGATCGACGATGCCGTCCGGCAGGTCCAGCAGCAGCTCGACCGTGCCGCAGTGGCAGGTTGCGCGGTGCCGGGGTTGGACCGGAACGCCGGCCACGGAAGTGATGCCCATCATTGCTCCTGTGTGATCCATCTGGCCGTGCGGCCGCCGGAGACGGTGCGCCGGCGTGCCTGAACGGGCCGTAGATGCCACGGTGAACCCGCTTGTGGCTAACTATGCGGCTTCGGGACCGCGACAGGATGCCAGTGAGAGCCGCAGGACGTTGGATGACAGGAAGTGCCATGGCGCTGGCGGCGTTGTGGGTGACCGGGCTGCTGGCCTATCAGGTGCCGGGGCCGGGCTGGCTGGCCAATGGCATTGCGGCGCTGTGGCTGCTGGTTGCGCTGTGGGCGTCGTGGCAGGTCGCGCGTGGCCGTGGCCATCGTCGCCTGGGCATGGCGTTCGGCGCGTCGCTGGCGCTGGCCGGCCTGTGGTGGCTGCTGCTGACCCCGCGCCAGGACCGCGTATGGGCCGATGACGTGGCCCAGCGCCTGCATGTGGTGTCCTTCGACGGGCGCCACGTGGTGCTCGACAACGTGCGTGATTTCACTTGGCGCAGCGAAACCGACTACGACGCGCACTGGGTGCGCCGCGCGTACGACCTGGACCAGTTGCGCTCGGCCGACCTGGTGCTGTCGTACTGGATGGGCCCGGCCATCGCCCACACCCTCATCTCGTTTGGCTTCGAGGATGGGCGCCACGTGGTGTTCTCGCTGGAGATCCGCAAGGAACGCGGCGAATCGTTCTCGGCGCTGGGTGGCTTCTTCCGCAAGTTCGAGATGACCCTGGTGGCCGCGGAGGAGACCGACATCATCCGCACCCGCACCAATGCGCGCGGCGAGGATGTCTACCTGTACCGCCTGCACGGCATGGACCGTGCGCAGCTGAAGGAGCTGTTCGCCGCGTACATCGCGCAGGCGCGCGAACTGGATGCGAAGCCGGGCTTCTACAACACACTCACCAGCAACTGCACCACGATCGTCTTCGATCTGGCCCGCCAGATCGCGCCGCGCCTGCCGCTGGACTACCGCCTGCTGCTGTCCGGCTACCTGGCCGAGTACGCACAGGAGGTCGGTGCACTGACCCCGGGTGTGCCGTACGCCGAGCTGCACGACAAGGGCCGCATCACCCAGCGTGCGCTGGACCTGGGCAGCGGCGAACACTTCTCCACCGTGATCCGCCAGGGCGTACCTGGCACCGAGCAGGACCCGCAGTAATGACTCGACTCCTCCTGATCCGCTGGCAGCGTGCGCTGCCGGTGTTGTTCGCCGCCTTCCTGCTGCTGGGCAGCAGTGGCTGCGCGATGGTCACCGTCAAGCAGGTCAAGTCCAGCGATTCGCTGGTCAACAAGCGTGCCGACGTGCTCAATACCGGCAAGCTCAGCCCCGCCGCGCGAGAGACGCTCAGCGCGGCAGGCCTGGACGAATCGCAGTGCGAGAAGGACTTCCTGGTCTGCCGCAGCACGCTGCTGATGACCGACGATCTCAATGTCGAGCAGCGGCTGTCGGCGCTGTCCGAACTGTGGGTGAAGGCCGCGCTGGCGCTGACGCCGAAGAAGACCGCAGCCGGTGATCCGCCGATGAGCGACGCAGCGCTGGACGCCTGGCTGGAAGCTGCGCGCTACGCCTATGCCTACCTGTTCTACAGCGGCCGCTCACCATCGGATCGCGCCTTCGAAGACCGGCAGACGCAGGTGCGTGACTACTACAACTACGCGGCCGAGAAGGCGGCGGTGGTGCTGTTCGTCCGCGCGCGCGCCGCTGCGTTGGCGGGCGAGGACTACACGAAGCCGATCTCGGTCGGCAGCTGGTCGCTGGCTTCCAACTACCAGCAGCTGAACCTGAAGAGCATTCCCGCGCAGCTGGTGCCAGCCGGCACGGTCAGCTTCGTCGGGCTGCGCAGTACTTATCGCCGTGATGGCTTCGGTGCCGAACTGGTGATGGTGATGGACCCGCCGAAGCTGGTCGCACCGGTGATCGCACCCGAGGGCCCCAAGGCTGAGGCGCCGCAGGAGGATGAGGACGACGCACGCCGTGGCCGCCGTCATCGCCACGACGATTCGGTGCCCGAGTTCAGTGAGATGTCCTCGATCAACGTCACCGCACTGCTGCGCTTCGAAGGCAGCAACCTGGACGATGTGATGCGCACGCGCCGGGTCGAGCTGGACGCTTATTCGCCCGAAGCGACCGAGCGCATCTCCCTGCATGGCGAGCAGGTGCCGCTGGCCGGCAACTTCACCGCCGCCTATGGCTTGTGGTTGGCGCAGAGCGGTTTCGCCCGGCAATCACTGCGCACCCTGTTCGGCATGAGCGAGGGCATCGGCGAACCGCACATCTACCTGATGCAGCCGTGGGACCCGAACCGCCGCATCATCTTCATGCTGCACGGCCTGGCCAGCAGCCCGGAAGCCTGGGTGAACCTGGCCAACGAGATCATGGGCGACCCCGAGCTGCGCCAGCAGTTCCAGGTGTGGCAGGTCTACTACCCGACCAACGCGCCGATCGCGCTGAACCGCTACGAGATCGCCAACGCGTTCAATGACACCCTCAAGCACTTCGACCCCAACGGCAGCACGCGCGCATCGAAGGACATGGTCTATATCGGCCACAGCATGGGCGGCGTGCTGGCGCGGCTGCTGGTGAGCGACTCGGGTGATGTGCTGTGGGATGACCTGCTGGCCAACTATGACCTGAAGGGCGAGCGGCTGAAGCGGGTGCAGGCCAAGCTGGGGCCACTGCTGCATTTCAAGGCGCAGCCGAACGTGGAACGCGCGATCTTCATCGCCGCGCCGCACCAGGGCACGGATATCGCCGGCAACAGGGTCGGGCGGCTGATCGGTCGCCTGGTACGCCTGCCGCTGACCATTCTCGGCAAATTCGAGGACGTGTTCATGGCGCTGGCACAGGCCGAGCAGCAGGTCGACGGCACCGCCAAGCCGAAGATCCCCAACAGCATCGACAACCTCAAGGCCAGCGATCCATTCGTGAAGGCCGCAGCGCAGCTGCCGATCGAAGCGGGACTGAAGTACCACTCGATCATCGCCCAGCGCAAGCCGGAGCTGCCGGTGGACAAGTCCGATGACGGACTGGTGCCGTACTGGAGTGCGCACCTGCCGGGTGCACAGTCGGAGAAGGTCATCATTTCCGGCCACAGCGTGCAGGAGACCCCGCAGGCGGTGCTGGAAGTGCGGCGCATCCTGCACCGGGACATCGATGACGTAGGCACGGGGACCCGGTAGTCCCGGCCGCTGGCCGGCACTCTCCGCGCACGCGGGAATCCCGTGATGGTGCCGGCCAGTGGACGGCACTACCGAAACCCGGCGGCGCTACACCCGCCGCGCGATCACCACGGCCAGCACCGCCAGGCCGAAGGTGATCGCCAGGCACAGCAGGTAGCCGGTGTGCGGCGCGCTTTCCACGAACAGCGCGAACAACGCACCGGAGACCGCCAGCGCGGTGGCAACCGACAGGGCCTCGCTCAGCTGCAGGGCAGAGGTGTTGGCACCCTGCTCATGCGCTGCTGACAGTGACAGCGTCAGCACCGAGAGGCTGGCGTAGATAATGCCCATGCCGAAACCGGTGACCGTCCAGCCCACCAGGGCCACCGGCAATGGCACTGCATTGAACAACACCGCAAGCGTTGCGGCGATACCGAGCGTCATCATCGCCGTGCCGACGCGCAGCAGCTGCTGGCGTGACCAGCCGCGCTGCTGGTGACCCTGCAGCCAGGAGCCGGCGAACCAACCGAGTGCGCCGAGGCTGAGCACCGCGCCGGCCCAGCTGGGCGGGAGCCCGCGTTCGCGCTGCAGCAGCAGCGGCAGGTAGGCTTCGCAGGCGAAGAATGCGGCAGCGGCGATGCCGCGCAGTGCGATCACGCTGGGCAGGCCCCTGCGCAGGATCAGCGTTCCGGCCGGCAGCAGGCGATGCACGCATAGCAGCAGCGCCAGCATCGCCACGCCGATGCAGAGCAGGGCGGTCGGACCGTGCTGCTGGCCGCCGAAGTACAGCAGCAGCGCCGCCAGCGATGCACCACTTGCCCAGCGCACGATGTTGCCGCGGCCCTCGTCGTTGCTGCTGTCGGCGGAAGGCTGCATGCGCGCCAGCGCAGGCCGCAGCAACAGGGCAGCAGGGACTGCCAGCAGCGGTACCGCCAGGAACACCCAGCGCCAGCCGAGATGCTGGACGATCAGGCCGCTCAGCGCCGGGCCGACCATCGTGGGCACCACCCAGCCCGCCGAGAATGCCGCGAACACCTTCGGCCGCAAGTGCTCGGGGTAGCTGCGGCCGACCATCACGTACAGCGAGACCGAAATCGCGCCCGCGCCCAGGCCCTGCATCAGGCGCCCGGCCACCAGCATGCCCATGCGCGTCGCAAAGCCGGCCAGCAGCAGGCCCAGCACGAAGCAGCCCAGGCCGTACCAGAGTGGCCGCGCGGGGCCGTGGCGATCGGCCCAGCACCCGGCCAGGGTCATGCCGATCACACTGGTGGCCAGGGTGCCGCCAAAGGCCAGCGCGTACAGGCGCAGTCCATCGAGTGCTTCGGCCACGGTGGGCATCGCGGCCGCGACGGCCAGTGCTTCGAAGGCGTGCAGCGCGACCAGTGCGACCATGCCGATGGTCGTGGCGCGGTAGCGCGCGGACAGGATCGAGCTGTCAGCCGGCAGGTGGGTGTCGGCGGGAGAGAGGGTCGGGGTCATACGGGTCAGGTGCAGGCCGCGCTTGTCAACGGGCGGCGAAGATAGCAGCATGCCACCTCAACTGTAGTTGAGGTCAAGCAATGGCATCCCAGGAACTCAGCGTTGGCGAGGTCTCCCAGCGCAGTGGCGTGGCCGTTTCCGCACTGCATTTCTACGAGCGCAAGGGGCTGATCAGCAGCCTGCGCACCTCGGGCAACCAACGGCGTTACAGCCGGGACGTGCTGCGCCGGTTGGCGGTGATCCGCGTGGCGCAGCGGGTGGGCATGCCGCTGGAAGCAGTCGGCCGTGCCTTCGAAAGCCTGCCTGACGGCCGCGCACCAACCAAGGCGGATTGGGCCAGGTTGTCCGCGCGCTGGCGCACCGAGCTGGAAGAGCGCATCCACATGCTGCAGCTGCTGCGCGATGAACTGACCGGCTGCATCGGCTGTGGCTGCCTGTCACTGCAGCATTGCCGCCTGGCCAATCCCGGCGACGTCCTCGGCGAACGCGGCGACGGCCCGATGCGCTGGGAGTGAGCGACAAAAAGGGAACGCGCTCCCGGTAGCGCCGGGCCATGCCCGGCGGACGAAAACGACTTAATCCCCTCCGTCCCCTTTTTTCTTACCAGACCGTGATCGTCTCGCCGCTCTGGATGCCTTCCACCGCGCGCTGGAAGGCCAGTGCGGCGCGCTGTGCGCTTACCGCCTCGAAGCCCGGGAAGTAGGGGCCGTAGGCGGCCATCGATTCGATCAGTACGTTCGGGCTGACCACGTTGATGCGCAGGCCGTGCGGCAGCAGCTCCAGTGCGGCTGCGCGCACGAAGCCTTCCAGTGCGGCATTCACCGAGGTGGCGTTGACGCCGTCGCGGATCGGTTGTGCGCTGACGATGCCGCTGGTCAGGGTGATCGAGCCGCCACTGTTGAGATGGTGCTGCGCGGCCAGTGCCAGCCTCACCTGGCCCAGCAGTTTGTCCTGCAGGCCGAGGTTGAACTGCGCCGGCGTCATCTGCTCCAGCGGACCGAAGTGCAGCTTGCCGGCGGTGGAAATCACCGCATCGACCGGGCCGGTACGTGCGAACAGTTCGGCGACGCTGGCGTCATCGGTCAGGTCCACGCGCAGTTCGCCGCTGCTGCGGCCGGCGGCGAGAATCTGATGCTGTTGGCCGAGCTGGCGGGCGACTGCCTGGCCGAGGGTGCCGCTGGCACCGACGAGGAGGATCTTCATGGCGGTTCCTTGCGTGAGGGTGTGAGCGCAGTCTGCGCCGTCACAGTGGGGTTAGGTAAGCTGCGTATGATTTGCAGATTCCTAACTTTGGATTAGCAATGGATACCCTTCGCTGCATGCAGGCCTTCGTCGCCGTGGCCGAGCGCGGCAGCTTTGCCGGGGCCGCCGAACAGCTGCAGGTGTCGGCGGTGATGGTGGGCAAGTACATCCAGCAGCTGGAGGCGCATCTGGGCACCGCGCTGCTGCAACGGAACACCCGCCGCCAGCGCCTGACCGAAGCCGGCAGCGCCTATCTGGCCGGATGCCGGCAGGTGCTGGAGCAAGTGCAGCAGGCCGAGGCCGATGTGGCCGGCCTGCAGGTACAGCCGTGTGGCCTGTTGCGGGTCAGCGCGCCCACCACCTGGGGCAGCTGCGTGCTGGCGCCGCAGCTGGCTGGCCTGCTGCGTGCGCAGCCGCAGTTGAACATCGAGCTGGACCTGAGCAACCGCCGCGTGGACCTGATCGAAGATGGCTTCGACGCGGCGATCCGGGTCGGGCCGTTGCCATCGCAGGAGGTGGTGGCGCGGCCGCTGCCGCCGTATGCGATGAGCCTGTGTGCGTCACCGTCGTACCTGCGCCGGCGCGGCACGCCGCGTACGCCCGCCGATCTGGCAGGGCATGACTGCCTGAGCCATCTGGCCTGGCGCGGTGGCCACGGCTGGCAGCTGGCCAACGGTGAACAGGTGGATTGGGAAGCGCGCCTGACCTGCAACGATGGTTTCGCGTTGCGCGAAGCTGCCGTTGCAGGAGCGGGTCTGGTGCTGCAACCGACGGCGCTGCTGGCTGGCGAAATTGCTGCCGGGCGCCTGAAGCCGCTGCTGCGCGACTACCTGCCCGAGGCGCGGCCGATGCACCTGATCTACCTGCCCGACCGCAGGCCACGCCCGCGGTTGCAGTGCTTCGTGGATTTCGTCATGACCACGTTGGGGCAATGAGCATCCACGCCATGCGTGGATGATGGTAGGTGCCGACCGTTGGTCGGCACACATCGGGATCAATCATTCGCCGCAGACAATTCCTGCCCGCGCACCTGCGCGGCGCGCAGCGCGGTGTCCACCAGCGCCTCGAAGCCACCGGCCTGGAAGCTCTCGATCGCGGCCTGGGTGGTTCCGTTCGGCGAGGTCACGCGGCGGCGAAGCTCGGCCGGGCTTTCGCCGGCTTCAGCCAGCATCCGCGAGGCACCCAGCAGGGTCTGCACCACCAGCGTGCGCGCGGCGTCGGCCGGCAGGCCCTGGGCAATACCCGCCGCTTCCATCGCTTCGGCCAGCAGGAAGACATAGGCCGGTCCACTGCCGGAGACCGCAGTCACCGAATCCATCAGTACCTCGCTCTCGATCCACACCGTGCGCCCGGCGCTGGCCAGCACCTGTTCGGCCTGCGCGTGTTGCTGCGGATCCACCGAGGGCGTGGCATACAGGCCGGTCACGCCAGCGCCGAGCAGGGCAGGGGTGTTAGGCATCGCGCGCACCACTGCCTGGTCGCCTCCCAGCCAACGCTGCAGCTGCGCACTGGTGATGCCGGCGGCAATCGACACCACCAACGGCTGGTTTGCCTGGGCCAGCGCCTGCAGCGACTGGCAGACCTCACGCAGCACCTGCGGCTTCACCGCCAGCAGCCAGGTGCTGCCCTGTGCGGCGGCATCGGTGGCGTTGTCGTGCACCTGCACGCCGAAGTCGGCAGCCAACGACTCGCGCAGCGCTGCAACCGGTTCGGCCACATGGATATGCGCGGCCGGCACGCCCTGGCGGATCAGGCCGGCGATCAGGCTGCGCGCCATGTTGCCGCCGCCGATGAAGGTGATGGAATCAGCTGCCATGGACGTCTCCTTTGAAAATCAGGCCGGGCGCGGGCGCGCGCCGAACAGGGCGGTGCCGATGCGCACCAGGGTGGCGCCCTCGGCGATGGCTTCGGCGTAGTCGCTGCTCATGCCCATCGACAGCGTGTCGACCTGCGCGTGCTGGGCGGCCAGCGACTGGAAAAGTGTGCGCATGCGCACGAATGCATCCCGACGACGCTCGGCTTCGGGCCATGGCGCGGGAATCGCCATCAGCCCGCGCAGGCGCAGGGCAGGCTCGGCGGCAATTGCCGCAGCCAATGCATCCACGTCTTCCGGTGCACAGCCGTGCTTGCTGGATTCATCGTCGATGTTGACCTGGATCAGCACATTCAGCGGGCCGCGTGTGGCCGGGCGATGGCGCGCCAGCGCCGTTACCAGCTTGGGCCGGTCCACGCTCTGCACCCAGTCGAAGTGGGTGGCCACGGCATCGGCCTTGTTCGACTGCAGGTGGCCGATCAGGTGCCACTCCAGCGCCAGGTGCTGCAGCGCCTGCATCTTTGCCAGCGCTTCCTGCACATAGTTTTCGCCGAAGGCCTGCTGGCCCTGTGCGGCCAGCGCAGCCACGGCCTCGGCCGGTTGGGTCTTGGACACGGCCAGCAGGCGCGGATCGGGCCGGCCGGCCGCCTCGGCGGCGGCATGCAGGTTGCTCAGGATCTGGGGCAGGGGAGTGGCCACGTAACGCGTTCCATTGAATCAGGAGGCTATACTGCCGCCCGGGGAAAGATCCTTCCAGTCGAAGCCGTTATTGGGGAGTAGCCGCTCATGGATATCGCCGAACTGCTGGCGTTTTCCGTAAAGAACAAAGCGTCCGACCTGCACCTGTCTGCAGGCCTGCCGCCGATGATCCGCGTGGACGGCGATGTTCGCCGGATCAACATCCCGGCCCTGGACCACAAGCAGGTCCACGCGCTGGTGTACGACATCATGTCCGACAAGCAGCGCCGCGATTATGAGGAATTCCTCGAAGTGGACTTCTCCTTCGAGATCCCGTCGCTGGCGCGCTTCCGTGTGAACGCGTTCAACCAGAACCGCGGCGCCGGTGCGGTGTTCCGTACCATTCCGTCCGAGGTGCTCACCCTCGAGGACCTGGCCTGCCCGCCGCTGTTCCGTGAAGTGATCCAGCAGCCGCAGGGCCTGATCCTGGTGACCGGCCCGACCGGCTCGGGCAAGTCGACCACGCTGGCGGCGATGATCGACTACATCAACAAGAACGAATACGGCCACATCCTCACCGTCGAGGATCCGATCGAATTCGTGCACACCTCGCAGAAGTGCCTGATCAACCAGCGCGAAGTGCACCGCGACACGCATGGCTTCAATGAAGCGTTGCGCTCGGCACTGCGCGAGGACCCGGACATCATCCTGGTCGGCGAACTCCGCGACCTGGAAACCATCCGCCTGGCACTGACCGCTGCGGAGACCGGCCACCTGGTGTTCGGCACTCTGCACACCAGCTCGGCGGCCAAGACCATCGACCGCATCATCGACGTGTTCCCGGCCGGCGAAAAGCCGATGGTGCGCTCGATGCTGTCCGAGTCGCTGCGTGCGGTGATCTCGCAGGCGCTGCTGAAGAAGGTCGGCGGTGGCCGCACCGCAGCGTGGGAAATCATGGTCGGCACGCCGGCCATCCGCAATCTGATCCGCGAGGACAAGGTGGCGCAGATGTACTCGGCCATCCAGACCGGCCAGCAGTACGGCATGATGACCCTGGACCAGCACCTGCAGGACCTGGTCAAGCGCAGCCTGATCACCCGCAACCAGGCCCGCGACTACGCCAAGGACAAGCGCCTGTTCGAGTAAGGCAGGGCAGCCACGGGCGGCGCGTGCAATGGCGCGGCCGCTCCGTGTTGTTTCCTCCACCGACCGTTACCTGGTAAACCGCTTTTCCGGGAGCCTGCCGTGAACACCACCGCGACCACCATCGATTTCACTTCGTTCCTCAAGCTGATGGCGCACCAGCGCGCCTCGGACCTGTTCATCACTGCGGGCATGCCGCCGGCGATGAAGGTCAACGGCAAGATCTCGCCGATCACGCAGACCCCGCTCACGCCGCAGCAGAGCCGCGACCTGGTCCTCAACGTGATGACCCCTGCGCAGCGCGAGGAGTTCGAGAAGACGCATGAATGCAACTTCGCCATCGGCCTGTCCGGTGTCGGCCGCTTCCGCGTCAGCTGCTTCTACCAGCGCAACCAGGTCGGCATGGTGCTGCGTCGCATCGAGACGCGCATTCCGACCGTGGAAGAGCTGAGCCTGCCGCCGATCATCAAGACGCTGGCGATGACCAAGCGCGGCATCATCCTGTTCGTTGGTGCCACCGGTACCGGCAAATCGACATCGCTGGCGGCGATGATCGGCTACCGCAACCAGAACTCGACCGGCCACATCATCACCATCGAAGATCCGATCGAGTTCGTGCACAAGCACGAGGGCTGCATCATCACCCAGCGCGAGGTCGGCATCGATACCGACAGCTGGGAAGCGGCCCTGAAGAACACCCTGCGCCAGGCGCCGGACGTGATCATGATCGGCGAGGTGCGTACCCGCGAAGGCATGGATCACGCCATCGCGTTCGCCGAAACCGGCCACCTGGTGCTAGCCACGCTGCATGCCAACAATGCCAACCAGGCGATGGATCGCATCATCAACTTCTTCCCGGAAGACCGCCGCAACCAGCTGCTGATGGACCTGTCGCTGAACCTCAAGGGCGTGGTCGCGCAGCAGCTGGTGCCGTCGCCCGACGGCCGCTCGCGCAAGGTGGCGATGGAGATCCTGCTGGGCACGCCGCTGGTGCAGGACTACATCCGCGACGGCGAGATCCACAAGCTGAAGGAAGTGATGAAGGACTCGGTCCAGCTGGGCATGAAGACCTTCGACCAGAGCCTGTTCGAGCTGTACCAGGCCGGTGAGATCAGCTACGAGGACGCACTGCGCTACGCCGATTCGCAGAACGAGGTACGCCTGCGCATCAAGCTCAGCCAGGGCGGCGACGCGCGCACCCTGTCGCAGGGGCTGGATGGCGTGGAGATCTCCGAGATCCGGTGACCTGGCGATGTGTAGAGTCGACTGACAGTCGACTCTACCGGGCGCGCGGGCGATTGATGAATTCCGGTCATGACCGACTGCCGTCCAGCCGGTTCAATCCATCGCCAATGCAGGCGTATCGTCAGCGCTCCCCTCTCTGGAGCACGACGATGCAGACACGTGAACTCGGCCGCAGCGGCCTGAAGGTTTCCGCCCTGGGCCTGGGTTGCATGGGCCTGACCCATGCCTACGGCCAGCCGGTCGAACCGAGCCAGGGCATTGCCCTGCTGCACGCTGCCGTCGAGCGCGGCGTGACCTTCTTCGACACCGCCGAGGTGTACGGCCCATACACCAACGAAGACCTGCTCGGCCAGGCCTTGGCGCCCCACCGCGACAGGCTGGTGATCGCCACCAAGTTTGGTTTCAAGGACGCGCGCACCGATGCCGGCCTGGACAGCCGCCCAGAGAACATCCGTGCCGTGGCCGAAGCCAGCCTCAAGCGCCTGCGTACCGACCATATCGATCTGTTCTACCAGCACCGCGTCGACCCGAACGTGCCGATCGAGGATGTGGCCGGCACCGTGCGCGACCTGATCGCCGAGGGCAAGGTCGGCCACTTCGGCCTGTCCGAGGCCAGTGCTGCCACCGTGCGTCGCGCGCATGCGGTGCAGCCGGTCACCGCCGTGCAGAGCGAGTACTCGCTGTGGTGGCGCGAACCGGAGCGTGAACTGCTGCCGACGCTGCAGGAGCTGGGCATCGGCTTCGTGCCGTTCAGCCCGCTGGGCCGCGGCTTCCTGACCGGTGCGATCAACGCCGACACCACCTTCGACGCCAACGATTTCCGCAACAGCGTGCCGCGTTTCGAAGTGGAAGCGCGTCGCGCCAACCAGGCGCTGGTGGATCGCATCAGCACGATCGCGGCGGCGCGGGGTGCGACCCCGGCGCAGGTGGCGCTGGCCTGGCTGCTGGCACAGGCGCCGTGGATCGTGCCGATCCCAGGCACTACCAAGGTTCACCGCCTGGAAGAAAACCTGGGCGCGGCCAAACTGCAGCTGGCGCCGGAGGAACTGCAGCGCATCGCACAAGCGCTGGATGAAGTGTCGATCGTCGGCGAGCGCTACAACGCGCAGCGTGCGGCGCAGGCCAAGGGCTGACCACCCGGCGGGTGCGGACCGTTGGTGGTGGGTGCGGACCGTTGGTCCGCACTCCTTGACCCTCACCCCATCGGCCCACGCAGCGCATCAAGCACCGTGCGCATCGCCACGGTGACGTGGCGGCGCGAAGGGTAATACGCGTAGTAGCCATCGAAGTGAGGGCACCAGTCGTCCAGCACCGAAAGCAGGCGGCCATCGTCCAGCATCGGCTGTACCTGGTCCTCCGGCAGCCAAGCCAACCCGCTGCCTGCCAGCGCGGCGGCGCGGGTCATGCCCATGCTGTTGAAGATCCACTGGCCGCTCACACGCACGCTCAGTTCATTGCCGTCCTGGCCGAAATCCCACGGCATCAGCCCGCCATGCGTGGGCAGCCGCAGGGTGACGCAGTTGTGCCCGGCCAGGTCGTCCGGGTGCCGCGGCACCAGGTGCTGGCGGAAGTAGCTGGGCGCCCCGACCACGCGCATGCGCAGCGGCGGGCTGATCGGTACGGCGATCATGTCGCGCGCCAGCCGCTCGCCCAGGCGGATGCCGATGTCGTAGCGCTCGGCCACGATGTCGGCCAACCCGTAGTCGGCCGCCAGTTCCACCTTCAAATCCGGATACTGCTGCAGCAGCGGCGCCAGCCTGGGCCAGGCGATGTACTCGGCGGCGTGGCCGGTGGCATTGATGCGGATGGTGCCGGCCGGGCGTTCACGGTACTCGGCCAGCGCGGCCAGCCCATCCTCGATCTCGGCCAGGCGCGGGGCCAGCGTTTCCAGCAGGCGGGCGCCGGCTTCGGTGGTCGAGACGCTGCGGGTGGTGCGGGTCAGCAGGCGCACGCCCAGGCGCTGCTCCAGTCCGCGCATGGCATGGCTGAGCGCGGACTGGGACACGCCCAGCTGGGCGGCGGCCTTGGTGAAGCTGCCCTCGCGGGCAACGTGGACGAAGGCCTGCAGGTCGTTGAGATTTTCGCGGGGCATGAGGGGATGATACGGCCGGGCTGCGCCCGGCAGCTGCCGAATCAACGTCAACGGCAACGTCAAAAGCTGGCTTCCCGTGGGAGGCGGGGTGGCTCAGGTTGCGGGGGACGGCGCAAGTCCCCCTCCGGGGCCCGGCCCAGCCGCTGGCGGCTGTGCGTTCGGGCGCTTGCGAAGCAGTGCTTCGCAAGCAAAGCGCCCTCACCCATGTAGCCTCGGTCGCGCTTGCTCGTGTGCGCTGTCCTGCGCACACGGCAAGACCGGGGTTGGGCGCCCTGCCCAACCCGTCCGAGGCATGCCTCGGGCCCATGGCGCTCACGCCCCCGCAACCTGAGCCACCCCGCCTTCGACGATTTCCCGCGAGCTGTTGGAACGGCATTCTGCTTTGGTGGGTCGGGCGTGTAGGGATGTCGATTTCAGGGACTGTGGTTCGTCGAATGCATGACTTCAACGGGAGCTGCAGATGAGCACTGACACCAAGCTGAAAGGCCCGGCCTCGTACTTCCCCTCCATCGAGAAGACCTACGGGCAGCCGGTGGCGCACTGGTTCGGCCTGCTGTCGAAAAAGAAGGGCCTCAAGCACATGGAACTGGTCAGCTTCCTGAAGAGCGAACACGGTCTGGGCCATGGGCACGCCAACGCGTTGGTGGCGCACCATCTGGCCCGCAAGGGGTGACCGGCGGCCGGCGGAGGGCGGGCTGGGGCGCATTCAGCTGAACGATTTCATCTGCAACTGTCATGCAGATCGTGTCTAATACCGCTCCCCACCTGCTGTTCCCCCACCCGCATGTCCCTTCCTTCCCATGGCCCCGCGCCGTGCGACGACGCTGACGGCCACCTGGTCACCGCCGGTCCGCTGACCCCGCCGCCCGACAGCGCCGGCACCACCGCCGACGAAAAAGCGCTGCGCCACTCGATCGCCGAGGACGTGCAAGGCATGGTGCTGGCCACGATGGTGGCATCGCTGGGCTTGGCCATCTTCGCCAAGGGCGGGCTGATGATCGGCGGCATGGCGGGCATGGCGTTCCTGCTGCACTACGCGATGGGCTGGAACTTCGGCCTGGTGTTCGTGCTGGTCAACCTGCCGTTCTACTGGGTGGCGCTGCGGCGCATGGGTTGGGAATTCACCCTGAAGACCTTCGCTGCGGTCACCGCCTGTGGCGTGTTGACCGACCTGCTGCCGCGCTGGATCGACTTCTCGCACATCAACCCGCTGTATTCGGCGATCGTCGGTGGCGCGTTGTCTGGCCTGGGCATCCTGTTCTTCATCCGCCATCGTGCCAGCCTCGGCGGCATCGGCATCCTGGCGGTGTACCTGCAGCGCACCCGTGGCTGGAGCGCGGGCAAGGTGCAGATGTCCTACGACGCCTGCCTGATGGTGGCCGCGTTCTTCGTGCTGTCGCCGTCGAAGGTGCTGTATTCGGCCATCGGCGCGGTGGTGCTCAGCCTTGTGCTGATGTTCAACCACCGCCCTGGCCGCTACATGGGTGTGTGATCGCGCTCTCCGCGTTCGCCGGGCATGGCCCGGCGCTACTACGTGGCGGTTCCGGTAGCGCCGGGCCATGC